>NZ_NKHR01000002.1:349211-352441 GCF_014467285.1 Xenorhabdus sp. PB62.4
ATGTCTGGCAGTGTCCTACTCTCACATGGGGAGACCCCACACTACCATCGGCGCTACGGCGTTTCACTGCTGAGTTCGGCATGGGGTCAGGTGGGACCACCGCGCTGTTGCCGCCAGACAAATTCTGTATTCAATCCCGAACAAGCTGCTGTCTTGCATTTGAAACCCCATTCTGCTCTCTCTCTACGCCCAAAACACCTTCGGTGTTGTCAGGTTAAGCCGCACGGTTCATTAGTACCGGTTAGCTCAACGTGTCGCCACGCTTACACACCCGGCCTATCCACGTCCTCGTCTCGAACGTTCCTTCAGTGTCCTCAAGGGACAAGGGAAGACTCATCTCAAGGCAAGTTTCCCGCTTAGATGCTTTCAGCGGTTATCTCTGCCGCACTTAGCTACCGGGCAATGCCATTGGCATGACAACCCGAACACCAGTGGTGCGTCCACTCCGGTCCTCTCGTACTAGGAGCAGCCCCTTTCAATCTTCCAACGCCCACGGCAGATAGGGACCGAACTGTCTCACGACGTTCTAAACCCAGCTCGCGTACCACTTTAAATGGCGAACAGCCATACCCTTGGGACCTACTTCAGCCCCAGGATGTGATGAGCCGACATCGAGGTGCCAAACACCGCCGTCGATATGAACTCTTGGGCGGTATCAGCCTGTTATCCCCGGAGTACCTTTTATCCGTTGAGCGATGGCCCTTCCATACAGAACCACCGGATCACTAAGACCTACTTTCGTACCTGCTCGAGCCGTCACTCTCGCAGTCAAGCCAGCTTATGCCTTTGCACTAACCTCACGATGTCCGACCGTGATTAGCTAACCTTCGTGCTCCTCCGTTACGCTTTGGGAGGAGACCGCCCCAGTCAAACTACCCACCAGACACTGTCCGCAACCCGGGTCACGGGCCTGCGTTAGAACATCAAACATTCAAGGGTGGTATTTCAAGGATGGCTCCATGCAGACTGGCGTCCACACTTCCAAGCCTCCCACCTATCCTACACATCAAGGCTCAAGGTTCAGTGTCAAGCTATAGTAAAGGTTCACGGGGTCTTTCCGTCTTGCCGCGGGTACACTGCATCTTCACAGCGAGTTCAATTTCACTGAGTCTCGGGTGGAGACAGCCTGGCCATCATTACGCCATTCGTGCAGGTCGGAACTTACCCGACAAGGAATTTCGCTACCTTAGGACCGTTATAGTTACGGCCGCCGTTTACTGGGGCTTCGATCAAGAGCTTCGCCTTGCGGCTGACCCCATCAATTAACCTTCCAGCACCGGGCAGGCGTCACACCGTATACGTCCACTTTCGTGTTTGCACAGTGCTGTGTTTTTATTAAACAGTTGCAGCCAGCTGGTATCTTCGGCTGATTTCAGCTCCGCCCGCAGGGGCTTCACCTACCTATCAGCGTGCCTTCTCCCGAAGTTACGGCACCATTTTGCCTAGTTCCTTCACCCGAGTTCTCTCAAGCGCCTGAGTATTCTCTACCTGACCACCTGTGTCGGTTTGGGGTACGATTCAATGTTACCTGAGGCTTAGAGGCTTTTCCTGGAAGCAGGGCATCTGTCACTTCAGCACCGTAGTGCCTCGTCATTACGCCTCAGTGTTAACAGCGGTCCGGATTTACCAAAACCACCCACCTACACGCTTAAACCGGGACGACCGTCGCCCGGCTGACATAGCCTTCTCCGTCCCCCCTTCGCAGTAACACCGAGTACAGGAATATTAACCTGTTTCCCATCGACTACGCTTTTCAGCCTCGCCTTAGGGGTCGACTCACCCTGCCCCGATTAACGTTGGACAGGAACCCTTGGTCTTCCGGCGAGCGGGTTTTTCACCCGCTTTATCGTTACTTATGTCAGCATTCGCACTTCTGATACCTCCAGCAAACCTCACAGTTCACCTTCAGCGGCTTACAGAACGCTCCCCTACCCAACAACACTTACGTGTCGCTGCCGCAGCTTCGGTGCATGGTTTAGCCCCGTTACATCTTCCGCGCAGGCCGACTCGACCAGTGAGCTATTACGCTTTCTTTAAATGATGGCTGCTTCTAAGCCAACATCCTGGCTGTCTGAGCCTTCCCACTTCGTTTCCCACTTAACCATGACTTGGGGACCTTAGCTGGCGGTCTGGGTTGTTTCCCTCTTCACGACGGACGTTAGCACCCGCCGTGTGTCTCCCGTGATAACATTCTTCGGTATTCGCAGTTTGCATCGGGTTGGTAAGTCGGGATGACCCCCTAGCCGAAACAGTGCTCTACCCCCGAAGATGAGTTCACGAGGCGCTACCTAAATAGCTTTCGGGGAGAACCAGCTATCTCCCGGTTTGATTGGCCTTTCACCCCCAGCCACAAGTCATCCGCTAATTTTTCAACATTAGTCGGTTCGGTCCTCCAGTTAGTGTTACCCAACCTTCAACCTGCCCATGGCTAGATCACCGGGTTTCGGGTCTATACCCTGCAACTTAACGCCCCGTTAAGACTCGGTTTCCCTGCGGCTCCCCTAAACGGTTAACCTTGCTACAGAATATAAGTCGCTGACCCATTATACAAAAGGTACGCAGTCACACCTTAAAAGGTGCTCCCACTGCTTGTACGTACACGGTTTCAGGTTCTCTTTCACTCCCCTCGCCGGGGTTCTTTTCGCCTTTCCCTCACGGTACTGGTTCACTATCGGTCAGTCAGGAGTATTTAGCCTTGGAGGATGGTCCCCCCATATTCAGACAGGATACCACGTGTCCCGCCCTACTCTTCGAGCTCCCAACACCAGCGTCTTCGGATACGGGGCTGTCACCCTTTACTGCCGGCCTTTCCAGACCGTTCTCCTGACGCTGATATTGTTGATGGCTCTGGGCTGCTCCCCGTTCGCTCGCCGCTACTGGGGGAATCTCGGTTGATTTCTTTTCCTCGGGGTACTGAGATGTTTCAGTTCCCCCGGTTCGCCTCATTCACCTATGGATTCAGTGAATGATAGTGCAACGGATTGCACTGGGTTTCCCCATTCGGATATCGCCGGCTGATAACGCTGCTTATCAGCTCACCGGCGCTTTTCGCAGATTAGCACGTCCTTCATCGCCTCTGACTGCCTAGGCATCCACCGTGTACGCTTATTCGCTTAACCTCACAACCCGAAGGTGTCTTCAGATTGGAGTATTGAGAGACTCATCAATGCCATTTTTCAATAACACTGATTGTTTCAAATTTTCAGCTTGTTCCAGATTGTTAAAGAGCA
>NZ_NKHR01000020.1:0-2741 GCF_014467285.1 Xenorhabdus sp. PB62.4
CATAGACAGCGGTTTTCAGGTAGGAAAGCGTGAAGCTGCCACGGGTACGCTCCTGCAACAGGATTTTGTCCGCCAGTTGCTGAAGCTGGTCACGGGTGGTATGCCAGCTGCCTTTCAGGGGCACGCTGTCAATACGCGCGGCCATCTCCTGCTCCCACTGGCGGGGAATGTGCCGCTGGCTTGGCGACATAGGCCAGTGTTGCTCAGCCGTGCCTTTCAGGATGCGGGCGGCTTCCCACGTTGCCAGCGCGGGGGTTTCAGCTAACCGGTCCAGCTGGCTCTGATACTGTTCCAGTGTGGGCTGGTACAGCCATGCCAGCCGGGCGCCGGCGGGCTGGGCGGTGATGGCGTTGAGTTGTTGTTGCAGCGGTTTGTAGAACAGCATCCCGCTGCCCACCAACACCAGTAACCCCAACAAAGCACCGAGGCCAAACCCTTGCCATGCGCTTAAACCTGCCGGCGGGGGTTCAGGAAATTGCACCCGCACCCGCGGGGGGTGATCGGCCACGGGCGGGCGGTCAGTGCGCGGTGGCGGCGGCGCTGTTTCCGGTTCGGTCTCCGATTGTTGGGACAGGTAGACTAAAGGCGGCATCTGTACGGGTTGTGCCGCCGGTTTGGCGGCCTGCCGGGGTTTTTCCAGCTTTTTCGCCGCGTTCTGGAAGAACCACAAGAGGTTCTCGACACGCGGCAGGCGTTTCAGGTCAGATTGCTGTAACCGGTCGATAATCAGCTGGAGTGCCCGTTCGGCACGGTAAATCATCCGCAGGTCACCGGCGGCAAAATCCAGCTGACGTAACACACTGCCGGTACGGGTGTGGAACCACTCCAGTAAGTCAGTACGTACTTGCGGCTGAGGGGGCCACAGTGTGTCCCACTCACTGACGATAACCCCGGCCAGCAGTTCACAGCCTTCGGTGAAACCCGCCAGCCCGTTCAGCTGCATCCGCGCCAGGGTGTAGTAAATTGCCGTCTGCAAATCGACGCCGTTGGTTTTGAATAGCGTCAGGGACAGGGATTCCACCAGCGGCCAGTTGACTTCCGGTTGGGCCGGATGGCTGGTTTTGTTGATTTCATCGCGAATAACGGCGAATTCCGGCAGGTTCAGCGGACTGCCGCCCGCCCGGATGATAAGATTTTCAGGGTGTCCGCTCATATTCTCGCATTTCTCCTTAAAAAAACCCCTGCCCGAAGGCAGGGGCGGGACAGAAGGTCTTCACCTCAATAGAGGGTGTCCGGCAGTTTGAACTGGCTGAACAGCCCGCCCGCAAAGGGGTTGTCCGATTCGTCTACGTAGATGCGGTAGGTCATTTCGCCCCCGTCCACATTGAAACGCACGTCAAAGAAGCCCGGCTGGACGTTGGTCAGTTTGCCGCTGTTGATCAGTCTCAACTGTGCCCACGGCCCCGTGAAGCTGATGGCGCGCGGTGCCTGATTGCTTCTGTCCGGCATCAGGGTCAGCTTGCTTTCTGTCCCGGCCCGCATGGAGTTCGGCCAGACCAGATGCGCCACATTGCTGCGGCCGTGAGCGTAATCCACCAGTTGGCCGTCGAGGTTCAGCAAGGCGCGGCGTTTGTTGCCGGTCAGGCTGACCGGTTCGATGGCAAACTGCGTGCCGAGGCCGTTTTGTGGGGTGAAGAAAGTGGTACGGATACGATCGGCCGTTTCCAACTGTTTCATCACATCCGGGCGGATCAGTATCTTGCCGTCAGTGCCCATGGTCAGGCCATTATCCACAAACGGTTTCAGGCTCTGCTGGTAGAAGACATCCAATGTGCCGCCCGGGCGGAAGAAGCGCTCAAACTCACTCAACGGCACTTCTTCGCGGGCGTCAGGATTGAATGGATAGCGGCCCGCCAGATAGGTTTTGTACTGCTTGACCACGGAGTCATTCCATTCCACTTCCAGCGACCGTATCGCTTCCATCATCACCACACGCCACGCCTGTTCAGCCAGCTCACCCACCCAACGGTTCAGCGGCTCCGGCAAGGTTTTCGCCATCTGCTGCACTTCAAAAATGGCATCACTGTTGTTCTTGTCCAGACGCATCTGAACCGCTTGCAGGGCGGCTTTGCCCGGTACCGGCGAGTTCTGGATCGCCAGCAGGTAACGGTGCAATGCTGTCAGTTTCTGGTAGACACTTTGCAGCGTGCTGCCCTTATCACCGCGTTCAACCAGCACCCCGGTTTCCGGTGCAAAGTCATGGCTGATGCGGTTTAACAACTGATAATCCGACTGCGCCAGCAAAGCCTCTTTTTCCTTTTGACTCAGCGAATTACCCACCATCGGCGGGTTGGTATTATCGCTCAGGATTTGCAGTGCCCGCTTGACAGGCTGCTCACCACTGATCACCTGTTCGATAGCACTGATGGCTTGCGGCAGATCATCAAAGTCACGTATTTCGAGGTTATTCATCGCCGCCCGCCAGGTGGCGGTGTACTCGGCCAAATACAGTTCATTGATCTCGTTCTGGATCCGCTCCTGATCTTTTTCACTGTACTGGTCATGATGCGGTGACAACCCGGCCTCATTGGCTTTCTCTTGATTATTCTTGGTGATGTTCAACACCCAGCTATCCATCTCGGTCAGTTTCGTCAACTCGTCTTTCTGCCGGACGAAATAATCCATCAGGCCGTGACGGGTCAGTAACTGCGGGATCACCAACCGTTTTTCGTTGCTGGCAATAAACACGTCATCAAAGCTCGGGCCAATCTGGTCACGCAGGTTGATCGGCGCGGACAGGA
>NZ_NKHR01000020.1:2841-70033 GCF_014467285.1 Xenorhabdus sp. PB62.4
AAATAATCCATCAGGCCGTGACGGGTCAGTAACTGCGGGATCACCAACCGTTTTTCGTTGCTGGCAATAAACACGTCATCAAAGCTCGGGCCAATCTGGTCACGCAGGTTGATCGGCGCGGACAGGATATCCTGTGCCCTGATACGCAGGTTCTGGTAAACCCGTTGTTTGACGGAGAGGGCTTTCAGCTCCTGCTGGGCCTGCCGCATCGGCTTAACAAACGGGGCGAAACGATCGATGGCGCCCTGATCGCCTTTATCCCTCTTCTCTTTCCAGTCGGTCGTATCCAGGGCGTAATCCAGATGAGTCAGCAACGCTTCCTGTACATTACGCTGGCCATGGAACGCTTTACTCCAGCGCTCACGCATGTACTGCTCTACCAGCCCATTATTACGTTTGCTTTTATCTTCCATCATGCGCATCACCCGCAGGATTTCGAGTTTTTCCTCACTGCCTGCCGGTGCGTTATTCAGATCATCCAGCAACCCTTTCATCAGGGATGGCAGGAAACGCTGTTCCAGCAGTTCCACGTAAGTGCTTTCCACCCGTTGCCCAACGCTGCTGCCCTGATACAACGCCATGTCAGTCAGGAAAGATTTGTTTTCACGGTGGTTGCCGTAAGCCAGAGTTGCGTCACGGATCGGGTTCAACTGTGACAACTGGAGGTTACCGTAGCGGTCATCGCCTTGCGGCGGGGGAATGGACAGGAAGTTTTTCGCCTGTGCCAAGACTTCTTCACCCGCCCGGTAGTTTTTCTGGTAGAAATAATGCCAGCCGCCCCACATCGCCATGATGACCAGTGCGCTCACGGTGGAGAAGGTATACAACTGGCGGCGGTTACGGCTCAGCCAGATACGGTTTTCAGCCGCCAGATTCGGCTCTGCCAGTAAAACATCTTCAAACAAGGATTGGGTAAAGTACGGCAGGGTGTCGCCCGCCGGCCAGGTAGGGAATGCCTGCGAGCCCAGATGATACTGAGCCGAAGCGGATTGGGTGAACAGGTCGTCCATCTGTCCTACCTGATGCGCCGAGGTCAGATAAACCCCGCGCAGGGTCGGGCGATGGTGTTCGTCGTTATACAAAATGTCATCCAACATCTGGACGATATAGCTGTATAAGCCCTGAATCTGACGGGTGAAACTGAACAGGGCGCTGCGCTGGTTGGCATCCACATTGTTCAGCATCATGTCTGGCATGGCCGTGTTCAGGTTGTTCATCCACTGCTTCCAGAACTGTTCCAGCTCACTGCGCCACGCTTTTTCATCACGGTTATTCAGGCTGAATGTCACACCGAGAATCTCGTCACGCAGCTTGCGATCCAGTGACTGGTACATCGCTTCAAAGCCGTACAGCAGGTCAATTTTGGTCATGACCAGATAGAGCGGCAACTGACTGTGGAAAGTCAGGCGAATGTCTTGTAAACGCTGGTGAATTTCCCGCACGTAACGTTCACGCTGCTCGCGGCTGTCCGTCAGCAGGCGCAGGGTATCGACGGTCAGAATAATCCCGTTGAGTGGCTGGCGCTGACGGTTTTCGGTCAGCCAGTTCAGCAACGCTTCCCACAGGCGGCTGTTGATTTGTGGCTTGTCGCTGTTAAGCGGGACGGGCTGGTCAATCAACTGGCCTTTCGGATCGATGATGACCGCTTTTTCTCCCAACCAGCAACGCAGCATCAGAGGAATGTCTCCATCCTGACGCAGATATTCCGGTGCCGCGATTTCGGATAGCTTATAGCCTTCCTTAATCAGTGAGGTTTTACCGCTCTTCTGGCTACCGACCACCATGTACCACGGACGTTCGTACAAGTAATTGTACGAATCCAGGTGGCGTTGCAATTGGGATTTCCAGTGGTCGAGGTAGCGATCCTGATGTTCAATATCTACCCGAACCGGATCTACCACTTTCAGTTCAACGTCAAGATTGAGTTTTTCCAGTGTCCGCAAGCGACGCCACGCTTTCATGCCAATCCAGAACAGCACCATCATGATGATGATGGCGGTTGCCAGCCAGCGGGCCGCGAGGCTTTCCAGCGGATAGTCATTGCGGATTTGCCATTCAGGCCCCCACCACCAAACTGCTATCAGGAGCAGGCAGGGGATAAGCGCCAGAATCAGTGCCATCGTAGCCTTGAGACGTGGCAACGACTTAAACTTCGACAGCGCCGGTAAGGCCGATTTCAAAGGTGCCAAAGATGACAAAGAGGGCCATTTCATGGGTTAACGCTCCTGTTTGAAGCTGTATCCTTAGAGAAGGAAGGAAGTTTTTCAGCCAGTGAAGCCAGTAGGCCGGGTTCCCATTGAGTGAGTAACATGTGTTGTCCAGTGTGTAACAAGTTCCGGTAATGCTGTTGAGCCAGCGCTGTCATGCCTGCTTCTTCAAGCAATTGGGCATTGAGCAATTGGCCGTAGAATTGATCCCGTGGCTCGGTAAGCTGTTGCTGGTGTTCTTCCAACATTTTCAGGGCCGCTTCTAATCCCTGTTGCTGGAAACACTGCCAGATAGCTTCCTGATCAGCAGAAACGGAACCGTTGCCCGTTGTCGTTGGTTCAGGTGTGAGCCAGTTGAGGGTTTCTGGAGAAATAAACGGACTCATGTCGGAAAAACTTAAGGTTTTCAACACAGGTAACCGTTCCAGAAAAGCGTTCAGTTCGTCACGAATGGCCAGCGCGACGTTCACATAACCCAATTGTGCTGCCGCCTGTGCAGCAATGACATGCCCATCCAGCCAATAAGGTGCCAGCGTCAGGCTTTGCTCAATTTGCCGGAGCAATTTGTTGTCCGCCGTCGGCAATCGCGCCAGATAATCGGCTGTGCGATCCGCAGAGGTCGGTGCCAACGGGGTTTTGCCTGTCGCATTCGCCATGGGCGCCGTGGTAATGGTGTGCCAAACAGCGTGGCGACGCAGGGAGTAACCAATGGGCGATTCGGGGTGCCGTTCACACAGTAAGTCGGCTACCGTCAGCAGGGTCTGCTTCCACGCTTTTTCGCTTGAGCTGTTGACGTCCACTTCTGGCATCGGCGCCGCTTCGTAGGTCTGGGATGCGGGTTCCCCAGATTCCACTGTGGATGCCGGCGTAGTCGCTACCGGAGCCGATTTGGGTGCAGTAGGTACGGTTTCCGGCTGACGGTTATAACGAATACGCAGTTGATCAACTTCTTTAGCAAGTTCCGGTTCATTGGCATGCCAGCATTGAGCCAAGTGTGCAAACGCACCTTGTGCATCATCCCGTTCATTTTTGCTCGCCTGTTCAATGAAACTGCCTTGCGCGGACTCAAAACGCTTGAGTACCTGCTGCGCCAACCGACGCTTTATCAGCGGCTTGGCTGGCCACGCCTTTTCCCAGTAGTTTTTGACATATTCGGCCAATAATTCCAGGGCGAGGATCAACTCAGCAGCATTGCCGGCATGTTGCAAAGTACGCAACAGATGCACCATCAACCGAAAATCCTTGCAGTTTTCACTCAGCAGTTGCAATGCCTGCCGCTGGATCTCTTCAATATCCAACGAACTGTGCGACAGCGAGCCAAATTTGATCATTTCGCCGTCAATGTATTCCCATGAAGGTTCACCATCTCCCAGCGCTTTGCCAATCTGTTCATCGGACAAAGGCGCCAACAGAGAGCCGAACCAGTCAAATTGTGTTCTGATGTCCATGTCGATTACCAACGGCAAGCAGCACGCAATGGCTTCGCTGCCTGCTCCAACTGAGAAATGTTAAAGGTGATCTGATGACCATTACTGCCCGTAATGGTCATCCGTTCGCTGTTCATCAGGCGCTTGATTTCCTCAATGCCCGGTAAGCCACGGCTGGATTCCCATAAGTAACCGTGTTCGCGTACAAACCATTCAGTTCGGTACTCGGTTTTATCTGTTGTCACCGTGACAACTCCGGATTCCGCGGCTTTAGGCAGTGCCACCTGCAAACGGGTGATACTGTCAATACAGCTCAGCATTAATACAGGACGTGGAGGTGCTACCCCAATCGCGGGCGTGGTCAGAATAATCGGTGCCTCGCCGTTCTCTCCCTGCTTTACAATGAAATCAGTGGAGTAATCGGTACGTTTCATCTCCTGTTCCATCGCCTGCCGCCATAAAAATCCCATATTTTCGATAGGAATTTGTACAGTTTTGAACTTGAGGTTATTCAACGCACTGTCATAACATGCCAGCCGAATAAGAGGAGACGGCTCAAAACGGCAGTTATACAGTTCATCTAAATTTTGTTCTTCCTTTACCGCGACGGCTTCCTTTGGTTCTACCACCGCCGCAAGCTTTGGGTTCCCTGCCAATGACGCGAGTAATGAACTGATAATTAAAACAATATTCATAATCTACACCCGTATTTAGCCAGTTTGTAAACCAACGTCCGCTGGGCAATGCCTAAGCTTTGCGCAATCAATCGGGTGTCGTTACCAAACTGACGCTGACGTTGAACCAACACGGCGCTTTCAAATTCTTCTATGGCCTTTGGCAGATTATCGATATGACTGTAATCCACGGAGATACTGCTGACTGCCGCTGGGTTTTTCGATTCACTCAGGGAAGCAAGCAGTTCATCCAATTGTTTTTCTTTCTGGCGTTGAACCTGAAATACCTGACGAATTTGGCGTAACTGTCCACGCAGTTGTTCGAGTTCCTGCAATTTTTTCAGGCGATGCTGCATAACATGGCAATAAATGCCGAACATGTTTTCATTGTTGGTGAAATGGTTGACATTTTCGGCAAATATGGCGATTACACCGCAAGCCTGTCCGTTGCAGTCAAACAGGGGAATGCCGTACAACCCACAGTTATGCGGTAACTCTGCAATAAATGTACGGAAGTAGGGATCATCAATACGCGCCCCGTGATTAAGGGAATCCCAGATCGTTGGGGTTCCCTTGCGCAATACTTGTATCAACGGATTATTGACGTCATCGATAGCCACATGCAGCCGACGTGAATTGGTCTGCTGAGGTTCCGGCAGGTTGTAACTTTCCAGCCTGTTTTCAGTGATGTTGAGCAGGAAAACCAACAGGGCATCAAAACGCGAGCTATGGCTGACCTGCAAAACCTGCAAAAAATGGTCAACCAGTTGTTCTATAGTGTCATATTCCAATAACGCTAACGCGCTTTTCAGCCGCTGTTTCATTATTCTGCCTCCTCAACCTCTGCCTGAAACTCGTGCTCTGCTACGGTTAAGCGAATCGCGCTGATTTGTGTACCCGCAGCCATTTTCTGTAACAGCAGTAACGAAACCGGCGGTAACAATGCGCCATCAATGATGGACTCCAACATACGGGCGCCGTTTTCTGCACGGGTAGCGCGTTGCAGGATCTCTTCTGATACTTCATCACTGATAGTGACTTCGGCGTTGAAACGTTGAGTCAGCAGCGTATCCAGTCGGGCCAGTTTGCTCTGAATGATGGTTTTCAGTGTTTCATGGCCTAACGGCAGGTAAGGAATCACTTCCATACGTGCCAACAGTGCCGGCTTGAAGAATGCCGCCAATTCTGGATAAAGCAGGTCGTTGAGCTGATCAGGCTGCTCAGCATGGTCTACGATGGTTTGGTAGCCCAGATTAGAAGTCAGGAAGAACACGACGTTTTTACAGTCGATGATGCGTCCTTCTCCATCAGCCAGTTCCCCTTTGTCGAACGCCTGATAGAACAGGTTCAGTACATCCGGGTGCGCTTTTTCCACTTCATCCAGCAAAACAACGGAATACGGTTTCTGGCGGATAGCTTCGGTGAGCACGCCACCTTCTCCATAACCGACGTAACCCGGAGGTGAGCCAATCAGGCGGGAAACCGTATGTTTCTCCTGAAACTCAGACATGTTGATGGTGGTGAGGTATTGGCGACCGCCAAACATCAGTTCCGCAATTTGCAGGACAGTTTCGGTTTTACCGACTCCGCTTGGCCCCACCAGCAGGAATGCCCCCAGAGGACGACCGGGACGACGCAAGTCCGCGCGGGCAGTCAGCAGATGTTTATGCAGGCATTGGATCGCCGTTTCCTGCCCTTTGATGCTTTGCCCCAAATGCGTTGGCAGTTCAGTGACGATGGACAGCTCGCTCTGTGACAAGCGGTTCAGTGGAACGCCTGTCCACTCAGCAATGACCGACGCGATCTGGGTTTTGTCCACGTGTGGTGAAACCAGAGTTTGCTTCTGCTGTAGCTCTGCCAGTTGTACGTTAAGCACCGCCAGTTTTTCGATCAGGGATTGTTCATCGGCAGTTTCTTCGGCGGACTCAGCTTCTTCAACGGCCTTGTCTTGCTCGTTCGCTTCATTTTCTTCCGCGTTTTCAGCAATCTCTTCAACCGCTTTTTCCACGGCGGTTTCGGCCGTTTTTTCTGCATCAGCCGGTAAAGAATCATCAGCCAGCAACTGACTGCGCAGGTCGATGATCTGTTTCACCAATTCCTGCTGCTGTTGCCAATTGCTTTCCAGCTCAGCAAGTTGCCCCTGAATCTCTTTCTGCTGGTTTTGCAGCTCTTCCAATCGCTCCGCATGGACGTTCAGTCCCATACGTTGCTCTCTTTCCAGCACGTCGATTTCCATTTGCATCTGGTGCAATTCGGTCGTTAACGAAGAGATCTGACGTGGCGGCGAAGTCAGGTTGATAGCAACACGGGCACAGGCCGTATCCAGTACATCAATCGCTTTATCCGGCAGTTGACGGCCGGAAAGATAACGGTCGCTCAATACCGCAGAGGCTTTCAGCGCTTCATCATCAATCAGAACACCATGCGCCTGCTCATAAATGGCACGCAGGCCACGCATGATGACCGTGGCTTCGTCCGCGGTTGGCTCAGAGACTTTCACCAGTTGGAAACGACGGGACAGGGCCGCGTCTTTTTCGAAATATTTTTTGTATTCACTCCATGTGGTCGCTGCGATGGTTTTCAGTTCACCACGTGCCAGTGCTGGTTTCAGCAGGTTGGAGATATCCAGACCACCCGCTTGGTTACCGGCACCAATCAGAGTGTGGGCTTCATCGATAAACAGGATGATGGGTTTTGACGATTGGCTAATTTCAGCCATGATGCCTTTGAAACGTTTTTCAAATTCACCCTTAACCGCCGCACCCGCCTGCAATGCCCCAAGATCCAGTGTCATCAATTCACTGTTGCGTAATTTATCCGGTACGCGATCGTTAATAATGCGCAATGCCAGACCTTCAATCAGGGCGCTTTTACCTACACCGGCTTCACCGACAACGATAGGGTTGTTTTTGCGACGACGGCAAAGAATGTCGATCATCAGATCGATTTCATTATCACGGCACAAAACCGGATCAAGTTTGCCCTGACGGGCTTGTTCGGTCATGTTTTGGGTAAAACGCGCCAGCAGGCTGTCGCTGTTTGCCGGGTGTACACCCTGTCCCTCTTTATCGCTGGCAGCAAAAGGTTGCTCAGCAGAGCCATTCGTCCATTCAGCAAAATTCTGGCGGAGCAATTCACGGTTGATACCCGCTAGCAAACGCGCCGTTTGTGGTGCCAGATAACGCAGCGGGCTAAACAGCAGTGCAATCAGCATCACGCCACTGCGCAGTTCGCTGTGCTGCATTTCAGTGGAAGCCAGTAACCAACTATCCTGCAACCACTCCACCAGCATCGGGGAGAAATTGGGGTAAGTTTGCACAATCGATTGATGATGTGTCATCACTTGATCGAGTTGCTCTTTTACTAGATCTTTATCAATGTCTACTTTATTTAGAATCAGTCGCACATCACTGAGCGGGGTATCGATCATTTGAAGCAGCAGTTGTGCAACTGTGATTTCAGGTTGTTGCTGACTGACACAAGATGCCGCCGCCGCTTCCAGTGCATGGCGGGTCATCGGGTTTAAACGATTTACAAGAGTGGGCAGATCAATCTGAATCATAGCGACTTCCTATCTCAATAAGTTACTTAGCTGCTTTAATATGTCTTGGGTCTGATCACCGAGGCGAATGGCATAGAAGCTGTAAATGGCAATCAGCAAACCTGCGCTGATACAGAACAGGTGCTTGATAGTCCATCGTCTGCTCAAGCGATAACGCGCATCACTCTCGTTGATATTGACGTACAGCGTGGTTGGTGGAGCGTCTCCGCGCAGTGAGTGAAGCTGTTGTTGCAAGCGGCGGAACAGGCGCTCAAAGTCATCGCTTTTCTGGGTGCTGACTTTGTAACGTCCGCGATATCCCAGACAGAGACAGAGGTAAATGAACTCTAGCAGATGCTGGTAACGCTGAGCCTCTCCCATCAAGCGTTCAAGCAACACGAAAACTTTCTCACCCCCCCAAGTTTCATTGTGGAAGTGCACCAGCAGTGATTGCTTCAACCAGCCATTCTGACTGTTCCAACCATGCCCCAACGCGGTTTCATCAATGAAGGTGCACAGTACGTAACGAAATGAAACAATCGCGCCGGGTTCATAACCCTTCGTTTGCAGAAACTGCTCAATAGCCCGAATGTCAGTCACAACCTGTTGGTAAAGCTTGTCTGGCAGTGCCTGATCATTCATGTCCTGCAAGCGTAAAACCATCCCCAACAACGGGGTGGCGGCATCGATCATTGGGTTGAGGCTTTCACCCCGCAACGGTAGCTGGTACTGACGCTGAAATGTTTTCAGCGTTTCAGACTTTTCCAGCGACAGACTGTCAACATTGATATCACTCATGATTATTCCTTACCGCCCCTGATAGCCCAGAGCTGCATATCTAAGTCAGGGAAATCCCCTGATACGTGGAATGCGATGGAATTTCCTTGCTGGATTTCTTTCCATGCCGGGCTCTTCTGATCCAGACGGAAGTAGGTATATCCAGAGTGATATGGCAACTGGCGAGGTGCTGCGGACAGTGCAATCAGTGGCACGCCCGGCAACTGAACGCTGACCAGATCGCGGATTTTTTCCATCGAAGTGACTTTGGTTTGCTGGACGAACTGACGACGCAATTGTTCCTGCGGCGTGCTGGCACTGATTGCCAGTACGAATTCGGCTTTGCGCAGCAGATCATTGTCGTGGAGCGTTGCCACACGGATACCGCCTTCGTTCTGTTTCAGGGCAATCGACGTTGCACGTGGTGTCAGAACGACATTCAACGCATCACGGATTGCGTGCATTGCATCCTGGAAGGTGTCTGTCAGGTTATTGTGGTCATATGCCAATACATTCCCCGGCAGGCGGCTTGCATCTGTGAAGGTTCTCAGCTCACCACACGTCTGGAGCAGTTCGGTATATAAATGCAGCGGGTGCAGAACGGTTTGTTTTGCATAATGGTTGAACAACGGCTGAACACGGTTGAGCAATTGCAGCATCATAAATTCTGCTACATCCGCAACACCTTGCTGACCTGGCGAGCCGATACGTTTAGCCAATGTTCTTGAGCGTTCTGTCAGCAGGCCATCGATTTCCACCATGAAACGCTTGAGTTTGTCAGCCACAAAAATTGACAAACACGTCGGGATAAATTCGTTATCCAGAACGATGTTGCCATCTTTTTGCTTTTCTTTGATGCGGCACAGCGGGATCGCGGTGTACGCACTCATATCTTCTGAACCCTGCATCAGGACAGGCGTCAATTGGGCAAGATTAAGAACGAAGGAGTCACCGCCCTTGGTATGCAGGTCGCGGATATCCGTCGGCAATTCCCGATAACGCACCGCACTCTGAATTTCTGCATCCCGATCAGCAATTTCCCGGATGGTATCGCTGGACATGGGCAACGCCAGATAAATATCTTTGCTTTTCAGGTCATTGATATTTTCAATATCCAGCGGTTTTGGCAGCAAATCCTGGCTAGGTGCCGAAAATAAGGTGCCATCAGGCATAATGCCACTGGCTTCGGTAATCCCAATACGCCCCAGTTTAAGCAGATCATCATTGATGCTCAGAGAGCTGAAACCATGCGCATAAGGTGTCAATACTGAAACAAGGCTATGTGCCAAATAATCAATATGTTTTTGTTGTTGCTGAAAATGTTGTGGCTTGATGAATAATCCTTCGTGCCAAATCACCCGATTTTTACCTGGCATGATTACTCCTCCTCTTTTCTAAGTTCGACGTCGTTATTTCTGACATGCACCAAGATGTGGTAATGGCGACCGATGTCTTTTACCCGGATGATCTTTTTCCATTCAGATTGGTTTGCATCTGCATAGTGAACGATGACACCGATGTAACGGTTCTTCTTTTCCAGTGTGATGGCTTCCAAGGGCTTGTATTGCCCCGGCAACAGGGTGTAATCCTGATGATCGATGTAGTTTTTCCCCAGTGACTTTTCGAGTTTGTCGCTTTCAAGCTGGTCGTAATCCGCCGCCAGAAAACGAGAATCTTCACTGAGATAAACCAGATTCATTTCAACAGGAGCCGCTTCACCACCTTCATTGGGGTTGATGTCGGGTTCAGCCAGCAATGTAATGTTGGCAACAGAAGCCTGATCATCAGGTTTACCTACCGGCGTGGAAGGGTCCCAGATAACCTGACCAACTTTTTTTGTTGCGTTCCATGCACTGCTACAGCCGTTCAGCAACATCACTGACAGCAATAAAATCCCTACAGCCCATAGACGGCGACTAGCGGAATGTGTCATTGCTGGATTCCTCCAAGCCCTGACGCAATGCACGGTCATACGCCTGCTCATACACCTCGCGAAATAACTTTTCGAACCCTTGTTGGCGGCTGGAAGCTAATTCACGGTAATAATTGGTGTACATTTCCCACGCCCAGGATGCGTCTTTATTTTTGACTTCATTACTGCGGCGATAATGTGAGAAACGGCGGAGCAGTTGTTCTGGAGAGAAAGCTTCCAGCATGGTGTCCAGCGCGGCAGAAATGGCCACGCGGTTGGCCTGATAGTGCAGTTGCAGGTTTTGCAGGCTTTCCGCTACTGCCGCCGGCGCAGACAAGTGAACAGGGCTTTTCTGATCTGAAAACATCACCTGCATGGTCGTGTCATAATCCATGTTCAGGCGCAGCGGGTTATCTTCGATAGGACGTAGTTGTTTATCACGCAGCCCATGTTGTTCGCGCTGAAGCGCCAATAACCCTTCAATTGCGGCTTTCATGGTTTTGCCCATCTCTTGCAAAAAGTCATTCGCCTGCTGGCTATCGTGCAATGGCAGCCGGGCCTCCAGACCACGCATAAGAGGGGTAATAGCAACATGATCAACATCCATATCTTCGTACTGCCGATCGGAAGCGATATCCGGTAAATCAAGGAACTCCTGATCCATAACACTGCCTCGGTTATCAGAAATAGGGTTAGCAAATGGGGGGGATTGATAATGATCCGGTGGCAACAGTTGTTCCGTATCGTCGGCCTCAACTTCCGGTTTCAGCGTGGTCAGGCTTTCACTGTCAAGCACCCGGAGCGGATCATCACTGAAACGGTGCATCACCGTCGGCGCAATGCTTTCATCATGGGCAAACACGGATTTTTGTATCGGCGCGCCTTCCATCATGGCATCCAGCGGGTTGCTGTAACTGGAAACCAACGATTCCGGTGATACGGTTGAAGGATCAACGCGATCTGATTCAGAAAAACTGATGTGGATCTTGATCGACAAATTACCGACTTTGATTTGATCGCTTTGCTGCAAACGGATCAGACTTGACTGAGGCGTCAGGGTTGCATTGTTGATTTGCACCGGCTCAGCAAGCACTTGCAGGCAGAATGCCCCATCCTGCCACTTAATGGCGAATTGTGATGGACGGACATTTCCCTGCTGATCCTGCACAGACCAAAGGTGGCTTTCACTGCTACCGACCGTACCGCCCTGTGTCGAGAACTGGCAATTGGCGGCTTTACCACTTTCCAACTGTTCACTATTAAGAACCCGCAATGAAAGGGTTGGTTGATGTTTTTCCATAGTCGTTATTCCATAACTGAAATTGTGACAAAGGGTTTCTTTTCCGGTTCGCCGAGAAAACTGGTCCACCCCAGATGGTTATTCTGCTTCGCTCCCAACACCATGCCGCTAACCTGATTCTCAGCCAGACCAAGGCGCAGTTCCCAGGCAAACTGACTGCGCATGACGAAGGAGATAAACATCACCAAAGGGAAATAGTTCTTTCCATCAGGCAGGAATGACAGAAACCGATCACGCGTCAGGTTATTGATGCTGAGCAGGAATTTTCCGCTGTAATCCCCAACCCATGAACCGATGGTGAAGTTATGTCCCAATACAGACAGTTCGGTATCACCGATTTTCTGCCCTTTATTGGTTCCCCCCAGACGATTCTGCTGATCCATCGGGATGGTGACTTTTCTGAATTGCCAGCCGTGCAGCGTGACATCCTGCAAATCAAAACAGTGGGAAACGAGGCTGCATATCACTTCCGGTGAGCGCCCAGGGCTTGCCAGCAATCCGGCATACGCCAGCATTTTGCTGTGGTTGATGTTCAGCATCCGGCGGTTGACATCACTGCCTAAACCGACAAGAGAGAACATGCGCTGGGAAAAGCCATCTTCCCCGCTCTTCTTGAAGCAGATGTAATAGCGGTATTTCCGCCAGATCTGATGCAGGAGCGTAATTAAGCGATGGTTGAAAATATTGAGAAAATCCGTCAGTCGGTTTTCTCCTTGGGCATCTTCCCATGCCAGTGAATCCAGATAGTAGCCCGGCATCGGAGACTGGCTACCGTGCAATCCCATAAAGGAAACTTCCAATTCGAAGTATCCTTTGCTGGATTGTGTGAGTGAGATGACGTCACGAGTCGGAAATGCCAGACTGGCACTGGATCGGAAACGGACAGATTCCAAATCGGGGCGATCTGTCTCTCCGGTTTTCTCCCACGCTACCGCAAGCTGGTTAAGCAGCTCAACCAACTGGTAAAAGTTGTACTGTGAGATGTCCAATGCCAGCGGTGTGGCAGAACCCTGCTCAGTGATTACATCAACGAGTGTTGACCTATCTGTACCGGCCATTCATAACATTCCTGATTATCTAGATTGATTACCTTCAACATATGAAAAGCATTGACGCTGGCATACAGTGAGAAAAACCGTGACAGAATCGTACTGAACAGATAAAGCTCGCCTTCTGAACTGAATGCCTGTTGCCGGATATAGAGCGTTGAGCGCAATCCACGCACAGGCTGACCACGGAACAGACGATCTGTCGGCTCTGTTTCAATCTTTTCAATGGCATCAAGACGTTTCTGCGATGAGCGCTTGGACTGTCGGTTGTGAATACTTGGAAAATCGTAAGTACGCAGTACCTGTTTCAGCGCGTCCCTATCTAGCAATGACATGTAGTTCAGCGACATGTTTGACAGCAGTGACCAATGCAACCCGCCATCCAGCAGAGGATAGAGAGGCACTGACGGCCGCGTGATATTACGGAATGTCGCAAATGACGGGCTGCCGATTGAGGGATAATTAATATCGCCAACACGCAGTTCCAGCGGCAATTCACGGTTGGTACAGGTCAATCTGATAGAGACATTCTCTTTCAGCTTGAGTCTGAGCAGATCGGATTCATCTCCCCGCACAAAAGAGATGAAATGTTCCAACCCCCTGCGGAAAGGCGATTCTTTCACCCGAAGGCGGTAATAACGCATTGAGCGTTCGTCTTCGTTATCAATCTGGTGATTGAAACTCTCAAACGGGGTATAAACACGTTCGCCAATACGGGCGCGGCTGCGTTCGCCATTTTCACCTGTCAGCCAGCTTTCTACGCCGTCAATGGAGAAAATGTCGTAGTTATCTGGAAAACTGTAACTGGCCTTCAATGGATATTCAGTCTGACTGCCATTGAGTTCAATGGCTTCACTGTCCATAGGGAACAGGTTGATTGCCGGCGTACAGTGCAGACGAAAAGTGTCATGGCGGATCTTGGCTTCTGGTGGCAGTGCCTGAGAAAAATGTAAATTCAGTTTGAAATCTTTGGTTTTAAGATCCTCAGACAGTTTCGGGAAGCCTTTTACATCAAAAAACAGGAAGCTTTCCGCGAAACAGAAATATTCCTGCAAAATGCGATATCCCATGTAAGCATTTTTCGGGTAAGGCAACAGCGCATCTTCCCGCTCAAATCCCACGGGCACAAAATCAAAATCGGGCAGCGGGATCACGGTATCGCCCACAACCAATTCCGCTTTTCTGAAGTAATAGCAGAGCCAGAAATAGAGCTGAGAAGTGGTATAGTCATCACCACTCAGATAAAAGCGCAGTTTGTCCAGCTCCAGTTCATGCAGGCTCAGTTCGGTCTTCGAGGCAAAATTCAGGCCGATGATCCCGTTCTCATTACTGTTATTGACGGAAATGTCGCGGATGGAAAGGGGAAATAACCACACATCACGGCAGAGCGTGAAGGTACAGCGACCGTGATCGTCTTTTTTACCATCCGATTTTTCGTTCGAATAAATATCATCTTGAGTCGACAGCGTGTGGCTCATAATCTGAGTGCCACGCTTAACCTGTGTCGCTTTCGTCACCACGCTCTCATCAGGGGTATACTCAATGATGGTCATGCTTGGGGTTGGACGCAGATAGTTCGGCCAAAGCATATTGAGCAGGCCGTGGGTCAATTCAGGGAACTGATCATCAATCTTTGCCCGCAGGTTGCCTGTCAGGAATGCAAAACCTTCGAGCAAACGCTCAACGTCGGGGTCAGAACCTTGTTCTGACAGAAATGCAGCAAGATGAGGACGCTCAACTGCGGCTTCTTTCCCCAGTTGTCGCAGATAGTTCAACTCATCTCTGAAATATTTTTCAAATGACATTTATTGAGTTCGCTCCAGGCAGTAGCGTCGGTTGTTATCCAACTGGATGCTAAATTCCACAAGGTCGTTGATATCATCCAGAGAAATTTCAGCGCTGATATGAAAGTTCAGCAGCAACGGATCTGAATCATCATTGATAGCGCTGACAGAAACCGCTGATATTCTGGGCTCATAATTTCTGATGCACTCTTCAATCGCCCATTCGATACTTTGCTTGAAATCCACCGATGTTGCGGTCGCGTCATTAAGATCAATGACACCCAGGTCAATGGCGCTTTGGCACGCACCGGGACGGGAATTCAGCACTTGATTCAAATGCTTCTTGATAGAATCAAGCAGTGCACGCATCCTTGACTGACGGGAAGAGCCGGAGCTCTTCCCTTGAATGCGCTCGAACAGACTGGCAGAGCTGCCTCTGTTCCAACTGTACAGCGCAGCCATGATTATTCCTTATCCAAACGTCCAACCAGAGACAGTTCGAAGCTTGCACCCATGTACTTGAAGTGCGGGCGAACCTGCATCGCAACCTGATACCAGCCTGGATCGCCTTCAACATCCAGGACCTTGATTTCGGCTGCACGCAGAGGACGACGGCTGCGAACGTCAGTGGGTGGGTTTTCCTGATCAGCAATGTACTGTTTCAGCCACATGTTCAGTTCACGCTCCAGATCCTGACGCTCTTTCCAGGAGCCGATCTGTTCACGCTGCAATACTTTGATGTAGTGAGCCAGACGGTTGATGATGAACATGTACGGAAGCTGCGTACCCAACTTGTAGTTGGTTTCCGCGATTTTCCCTTCACGGGTATTCGGGAAAACTTTTGGCTTCTGCACTGAGTTTGCAGAGAAGAATGCGGCGTTATCGCTACCCTTACGCATGGTCAGGGTGATGAAACCTTCTTCTGCCAGTTCAAATTCACGACGGTCAGTGATCAGAACTTCGGTTGGGATCTTCGCCTGAACCTGGCCCATTGCTTCGTACAGGTGAACAGGCAGGTCGCTTACAGCACCACCGCTCTGTGGGCCAATGATGTTTGGACACCAACGGTATTTAGCGAAGCTGTCAGTCAGACAACTTGCCAGCAAGTACGCAGTGTTACCCCACAGGAAGTGCTCGTGGTCACGGCTGACATTTTCCTGATAGTTGAAGTTCTTGATTGGGTTTTCAACACTGGAATAAGGCAGACGCAGTAAGAAGCGAGGAGCCGTCAGGCCTAAGTAACGTGAATCTTCAGATTCGCGCAGTGCACGCCATTTAGTATGTGAAGGGCCTTCGAAGACAGACTTCAGATCTTTGATGGCAGGCAGATCGGTAAAGCTGTTAACACCGAAGAACTCAGGTGAAACAGAAGACAAGAATGGCGCATGAGCCATCGCACCCACTGAACTAACGTACTGCATCAGTTTGATGTCAGGTGTTGTGTTACCGAACGCATAGTTACCGATGACGGCAGCAACAGGTTCACCACCGAACTGGCCGTAGCCTGTGGAGTAAACGTGTTTGTAGAAACCAGACTGAATAATTTCAGGAGAGAATTCAAAATCTTCCAACAATTCATCTTTAGTGGCATGAATGATGTTGATTTTGATGTTTTCACGGAAATCAGTGCGATCCACCAGAATTTTCAGTGAACGCCAAGAAGATTCCAGTTCCTGGAATTGCTTGGCATGCATAATTTCATCCATCTGCTCGCTGAGCTTTTTGTCCAGCTCAACGATCATTTTATCAACAAGCAGTTTATTGATAGGTTCTTCGTTAGAGCCAGTGTCCAAAATGCTGCCAATAAACGCGGCAACACCTTGTTTAGCAATGTAGTAGCCGTCATTTTCCGGTGTCATTCTCGCTTGGGACATAATCTCATCAAGCAAGGAGGTCGTTGCGCCAGAAGCAATAGCTGTACTGTTTTCTTCGTGCTGAGCCATTTAAAAATTCCTTTAACCAGTTATTTTTTATTGACGATTTCAAGTTCTTTCAGGAGTTGCTCACGAACGGATTCATCATCCAGCAGTGACTGTAAGCGAGAACGAAATGCCGGGATATTTCCCAATGGGCCTTTTAACGCAACTAATGCCTCACGAAGTTCGAGAAGTTTATTTAATTCAGGGACTTTCTTCGCGATATTATCTGGTGAAAAATCGCTCAGAGATTTTATATCTACATTAACTGATAGATCTTCTTCACTTTTTTCATCAAGGCGGTTAGGAACATTAAAAGTCAGGTTGATGTTCGCTTCATTCATTACGGCATTAAAGTTGTTCTTATTGATAGAAACTGTTTGCCGTTCTTCAATTGGCGTATCTTCGCTCTTTCCTTTCAAGTCACCAACAACCAGAAGATTCAGAGGTAATTCAACTTCTGCGGTTTGATCACCGGTATTAGGAACATACTTAATATTAATTCTTTCTTTCGGAGCTACGCTACCTGGACTATTCTTACTCATATTTGAATCCCTTTGGCTAATACAACCATGAACTGTCTAACAACTCATTATTGGTGAGAGAATGATTCCAATGTTTACCTATATAGCAAATACAGAAGATCTCCCTAAAAAAATAGGCAAAAGAAGATAACTATATTTGCAGGCACGAATAGTTTTATATCAACATATAGTTAAATAATCAGATATATCCTATCCAATCGTGGAAATAACATCGATATGAAAAATCGTCAAGTTCGAGTTTGACATTTTATTTTTTTGATGTAAAGCCAAAACACAAATTGATAAAAGCCTCTATTCAAGCTTTTAATCCATTCATATCAATACATAGCCAGTTATAAACAATTTTTTCTCTTACAATAGAGAAAAGTTTGGTTTTACTCTCTACAGGAGTATGCAGACCTATTA
Source organism: Xenorhabdus sp. PB62.4 (assembly GCF_014467285.1). Taxonomy (NCBI): domain Bacteria; kingdom Pseudomonadati; phylum Pseudomonadota; class Gammaproteobacteria; order Enterobacterales; family Morganellaceae; genus Xenorhabdus; species Xenorhabdus sp. PB62.4. The sequence continues at coordinate 20,379 of NZ_NKHR01000020.1, forward strand.
CCTGTTAATTGTATAAAAAGAAATATTTTTCATTTTCACCTGAATAAAATATAACCTTAAAGTCGTATTTCATAATTATCGTCAATATCATTTTTTATTCTATTTTGATTAATTATTTATCATTACAATCCAAATTATTTTCATTTTTTTGATCTAGTTAACACTTTCTGCATGATCATGAAAAACATTTAAATTAAAAATAAAATATCATTATATATCAATATGTTAAAATGACACCAAAATCAGAGAACATTTTATAACCAGTTTAACCGGCTTATTGTTTATAAAAACTCAGCCATAAATTTTACAACGGCAATGATTATAAAATTTTTATTTGTCATTGAATTAGAGTGCGAGTTGCATTTTCCAAATGACTTTGCATTAGACAATTTCAGCTTTATTATTCGCCCCGAGTGTTTGGCAAACGATAATTTCATTTGATTCATAAATGGAATAATCACGCAAGGAACGAACACTTACACTAATATTGGTAATTTTTTATAGGATATTCATATGCCAACTCCATGTTATATTTCCATCAATGGTAAAACTCAGGGCAATATTACCGCTGGCGCATTCACTGCTGAATCCGTAGGTAATATCTTTGTTCAAGGTCACGAAGACGAAATGCTGGTTCAAGAATTTGACCACATCGTTACTGTTCCAACTGATCCACAGTCTGGACAGCCTTCTGGCCAGCGTGCGCACAAGCCATTCCGCTTTACCGTTGCATTGAATAAAGCAGTTCCTCTGCTTTACAACGCATTAGCTTCTGGCGAAATGCTGACTACTGTAGAGCTGAAATGGTACCGTACATCTATCGAAGGTAAACAAGAGCATTTCTTCACTACTAAACTGGTAGATGCAACTATCGTTGATATCGACTGCAAAATGCCACACTGCCAGGACCCAGCAAAATCTGAGTTCACTCAGTTGGTTCGTGTTTCTCTTTCTTATCGTAAGATCGAGTGGGAACACACTACTGCTGGTACTTCTGGTGCTGACGACTGGCGCGCGCCAATTGTTGCTTAATATCTTCTTCATTAAGTATTAAGTAATAACCTTTCAGCCAATGAATATTATTCATTGGCTGATTCAATCAGATATTTCTTGATTTACCTGCCAATTTAATTTAATTCCTTTTTTTCTCTCTTATATTTGTTTTTCTGATTCTTTCCCGCTGTCAGATTTTTATGTAGTAATTATTTTCACAATGAATAAAGATGAATGAATTCATAATTACATTTGTCATTAATGAACAATAAATCATCTAATGATAAATAAATGCCTTGCCTCATGTTTTGCCCCTTTCCCCTAAAAACCCTTTCATCAATATGACATAAGCAAAACTTTCAAATAAACAGCACAAAGTGAAACGGGAATTTTAATTAAAGCTAAATTGCATTTGACTTATATCCTTAATAATTAGAAGGAAAATAACTAATGCGAGTTATTATAAGTCACTAAAAGAAATTTATAACTACAAATAATCGTTCAGAACAAAAAGCAACTATTAATCAGTACAAAATAAAATATTTTCTATGCTCTAATGATTAATTAATAAACCAGGAAGGTTAATCTTAACCCAACACGATACTTTTCCCATCAACTATTGTCATTTGGGTACTCCCATGATTAAAAGGACGACAATTTTCATCTTATTAGGTACTGCACTTCAGGTAAACGCATCACCTGATGTGATGTCCACTATTCTCCCTACAGATGAAACGAGAAGAACCTTACAGGATAGCTCAAGGGAAATAGATCAGTTAATTGAAGAACGCCGCCATCAGGGACTAATCAATCGTACCGATAGTGTGTCACCACAAAAAGTTTCCCCTGTACTGGTGGATGCACCACCGTGCCTGGCTATCAACGGCGTTTATCTTCAGGGCATTACTCTACTTTCGCTGAGTGACTTAAATTCGCTCAGCGCACTTCCCGAGAGTTGTATCACCAGCAATGATATTAATAAGCTATCAGCAGAAATAACTAACCTTTATGTTGCCAAAGGCTATATTACAGCGCGAGTGCAATTTATTCCCCCCAACCAAAATGGCGAACTGGGGATCAATGTGGTTGAAGGTTTTGTTGAAGCGGTAGAAGGCAGTGATCGCTGGATCAATAGCCAGACGCTCTTCCCGAACCTGATAAACAAGCCACTGAACCTGAACCAACTTGATCAAGGTCTGGATCAGGCGAATCGTCTGCGCTCAAACAAAACAACTCTCGATATTCTGCCCGGTACAGTTAATGGTGGCTCCATCGTTAAACTGCACAACCGGCATTCCACCCCGTGGAGAATAACCACCACAACCGATAATTACGGGCAAAAAAGCACCGGGAAATGGATTACGCGGCTTAATGCCAGTGTAGACAGCCCACTGGGATTATCTGACTTTGCCAGCCTCAGTGGCAGCAGCACGATTGATAAACCCAATCACCAGTACAACCGCGCCTATACCCTGTTTTATTCGATCCCTTACGGCGCCGTTACTGTCAGCGGATTCAACAGCTATTCCCAATATACCGGCCATCCGCACTTTCAGAGGCATTCGTTCAAGATACACGGAAATTCAAAGCAAACAGGAATGCGTACCGATTGGGTATTCCATCGCAATCAATATCAGATCGATACCCTACACGCCCAATTGGCTTACAAGAATTACAGCAACTATTTCGGGGGCTCCAAACTTATTACCAGTAGCCAGACATTGAGTATATTAGAGCTAGGAATTAACCACTTACAAATCATTCCCGCAGGGTTGATCTCCCTTGATATGAGTATTGAACAGGGAATGCCGTGGTTTGGTGCCCAGACCGGCATAACCAGTCTGAATAACCGATTTACCAAAGGTAAATTATCAGCAAATTTGCAGCAGCGTTTCAAGCTCTTTGATAAGCCTTACCATTTTAATAGCCAATTTTACGCCCAGTACAGCCCAAGTGGGCTGCCGGGTGTTGAGTGGGTTAATGTGACCGACCGCAATACGGTACGAGGTTTCAGCAAAAATGTGTCATCAGGCGATAACGGCTGGTATCTGAGGAATACGCTTTCCCACTCAATACCCATCTCTAATGGCTCACTGTCACTGCGTACAGGCGTGGATATCGGACAGACCAAAGGCCATCGCAGTCAGAATAACAGGCAAAGCAACCAGAATAACTGGCAAAGCAGTGCCGGATTAAGTGCTGGTCTGACACTGCGCTATCAGCAACTGGTTGCCGATATCGAGGTAAGCCGAGGCAAATTGCTCTCCCATCAAAATAGGAACACGGATGAACCTATGCAACTGTTAACCCGCTTTTCTTACACTTTTTAGTTTATTACACCATTTGACGTTTTTTTAACGCAGACAGTTTTGGGGATTATCCATCCCCAGAGCGCTGCACATAGCAATAAAGAAAGTAAATCAAGGTAATTATATGAAAAGTAAAATATTCAAACTCTCTTCCACAGGAAAACTCGCCGCATCTATGGCAATTATTCTGGCAACTTGTTCGGTCAGTTTTGCGAACGGTATTACTCCGGGAGGTGATGCTACACATCGCCCGGATGTTACCCAGGCTGACACGGGTGCGACAGTAATAAATATTGTCGCGCCTTCTGAATCAGGGTTATCACATAACCAATATCAGGATTTCAACGTTAATCAAATGGGGGCGGTATTAAATAACTCATTGGTTGATGGGCAATCACAATTGGCAGGTGAATTATCAGCCAACAGCAATCTGAACGGGCAGGCTGCCAGCGTGATATTAAATGAGGTGATTAGCCGTAACCCGTCTTTCTTACTCGGGGAGCAAGAAATATTTGGTATGGCCGCCGACTATGTACTGGCAAACCCTAACGGCATTACCTGTAATGGCTGCGGTTTTATCAATACAAATCAGGCATCACTGGTTGTTGGTAATCCACTGGTCGAAAATAGCACGTTGCAGGGTTTCAGCACTTTTGATAACCAGATTGCCCTGAAGATCGGAAACAATGGCCTATCCCACAATGACGTACTGAATTTGATTGCGCCTAAAATTGACAGTAATGGTCAGGTCATTGTCTCAAAAGCGATCAATATCACGACGGGTAACAACCAAGTTTCAGCCGATGGCCACGTTTTGGCTTCACAACAAGAGAATATCGCTGCACTCGACAGCTACTATCTTGGCAGTATGCAGGCCGGACGTATTCGTATTCTGAATACCGCCGAAGGCAGTGGTGTTAATCTGCAAGGTAAAATGACCGCCAATGAGGGTATTGGTATTGAATCCTACGGCGATATAAAACTGGAAGCGGCGGCCTTGAAAGGGGGTGATATTACTTTACAGGCTGATAATTTGCTGTCTCGGGGACGCCTGAATCAATCCATTTCAGATACCACCGGCAGTGATAACCACCAAGGTTATTTCAGTAGCGCTTATACCCAAAAAAAACAAACCAGTGAATCTGTTGCCCGTACTCAGTTGGAAGGCAAAAACATTACACTGAGTGCCAAACAACACAATCGTGTAGTAGCCACTGATATTGATGGGGATAATGTCACACTGACCGGCGCCGATCTTAAATTGGATGGACAAGAACTCCACCAACTTGACAGAAGCACGAATAATCAACGGAAAGTATTCTGGCGATATGATGTCACCAATGAAAGTGAAAAATATCAGCATGAAGGCAACACCATTAATGCTCGTCAAGACGTTCTTCTGAAAGCCAATGAAGGTAATGCCGAAGTACTTGGCAGTAAAATCAATGCGGGTAATAAACTGACCGTGTCTGCCGAAAAGGATGTGAAACTGGCAGGACTGGTGGAATCAGAGGTGACCACAGAGAAGGGTTATAAAAAGAACCATACCGCGGCACTGCAAACCGGTCACTGGAACGAGATCAATACGACTCAGAGAAGCGTCAGCAATGAATTGAAGGCAGGTGGTAATATAGGCATCGAAGCAGGCGGCAATGCCAACATTATGGGGACTCAGATTCATTCCGGTAATAATCTGATTGTCTCTGCGGGACAGCAAGCCAATATTACCGTCCAATCCCTGGTTGATGACCAAGTCCTTGAGAAGGATAAAACCTATTGGAGAGGCATTGCTGGTGGCAGCAAGAAAGATAATCGTGATAAATCAGAAAGTCACCATATTTCCGAAGTTACAGCGGGTGGGCATTTACTGCTGACTGGCATGAATGGTGTCACGATTACAGGCAGTAAAGTCAAAGCCGAGAAAGGTGCCTATGTTAAAGCCAATGATGGTCAATTAACGATCGACAATGCGGTCAGCCACACTTATAAAGAGGTGGATGAAAGAAAAGGAACGATCTTCAACATCACCAAAAATACCAATCAAGAACAGAATAAGCAGCAAAAATCTTCCAGCAGTCATTTGGTTTCTGATACGGATCTGAAATTACTCAGCAATAAAGATATCAATGTGATTGGCAGTCTGGTGCAAAGTGCCCGTGAACTGCAACTGGACACATCGGGCAATATCAATATCCTGAATTATGGTGAGAAAAATCAGTATCAACAGGAGAAAACCAACCTTGACTGGCAGTATTACGCTAAGGAGGCAAAAGATAAGCAATACCGTGCTGGGGCAGGTTTCGTACATACTCTTGATAAACAGCAAAACGAAAATATAACGCAACGACCATCAGAATTGAGCGGTGGCAATCTCACCGTAAGGGCCGGCAAAAATGTCACCGTCACGGGTGCTAATTTAGTGACAACAAAAGGTGATGCAAAAATCACCGGAAACAACGTTTCTCTGCTGGTGGGTGAAGAGAGCACTTCAACCTCAACGTCACAAGAAAAAGTCGATAGCAGCGTGTTTTTCACCGGCGGTATGGACAAATTCGGCAGCGGTGTTGAAGGTGCCTATAACCGCAATGGTCAGTCCCAGAATCGGACAACGGCAACAGTGACTAAAACGCAAGTCACTGGCAACCTTGACCTGAATGCAATGGGTGAATTGAAGCAACAGGGTACTGACCATCAAGTAAAGGGGACTTATCAGGCCAATGCTGGCAGCATTAAAAATGTGGCGACGGCCAATACTGAATCCAGCTCTACCAATCAATTACAGGTGGGAGGTGAAATCAGTGCTACAGCCGATTACAGTGCAACAACCCGCCCAATCGAAAAAACAGCCAAAGCCGCCTCAGACAAGAAGCTGGACACTGCCATTTCGAAAACAGGTTTGCCTAACGTAGGTATTGAACTGGAGATGAATGGCAACAGCCGTTACACCAATAACCATAAATCCGATGCAGTGGTCACTTCCGTTAAAGCTGGCGATATCAAAGTGACAACAAATGGCGACGTTTACGATCAGGGCACGCAATATCAAGCCAATAAAGGCGGCGTATCGCTGACTGCTGGCAGCCATACCAGTGAAGCGGCTGTAAACAGCCAGAACAGCCAATCTTCTGATACCACTGGCGATGCACGTCTCCGTGTTTACACCACCACAGGTGCAGATATTTCCGTCAACGGTAAAGGCAATGGCAGCCATAATGAAACATCTAACAGCAATTCCAACGCAGTCACTGGCAGCATTAATGCCCAAAACGGCATTAATATCCAGGTAACCAGAGATGCGCGTTACCAAGGCACATCAATGAATGCGGGCAAAGGCGCAACCAACGTTGATGCTGGCGGAAATATCCAGTTCAATCAAGCCACCAACCGTAGCGAGCAAAAAAACAGCGGTTACAATGGGGAAGTTTCCCTGACAGTAGGAACCAACCCGGATGGCAAGAATTTCGATGCCAGCCTCGGTGGCGGTTATAACACCAACAATCAGAACAAAACCACGGCTCAGACCAGTGCGATTACTGGTGGACAAGGTGTAAACCTGAATGCGGGCAATAATCTGGCATTACAAGGCGCAAATGTATCCGGCAAACAGGTAGACTTAACGGCACAACGCGGGAAAATCGATCTGACTTCAGCCCAGGAGACAGAGAATGCCAATGGCTGGAATGCCAGTGCTAAAGCTAAAGGAGGGTTCTCTTCCAAGGCCCGCAACAACGAAGGTGGTAACAGCGCAGCAAACAACACTGCCGGCGATAATTCTGTAACAGGCAATACCGCAGCCACTGACCGTATCATCGACAATAAATACAACATTGGCGGTGAATTGAAATTCGGGGTCAACCATCTGGATAAAACAACGCACCGTAACACCCAAGTTTCTGGTAGCAATGTTACGTTGACCAGTGCAGGCGACACCTCACTCAAAGGCGCGAATGTGACAGCAGATCAAGTCACCGGTAAAGTCGGCGGCAATTTCAATGTTGAAAGCCTCAAAGACAGTACCCACAAATTGGATGCAGAACTGAACGCTGGCTTGGGTTATAGCAAAACGGTCAAAGGCGATAACCCGTCTAAGCAGGCTGTTCCTGCCACAGCAGAAGGTTCATCAGGAAATACCGCTACAACTGAGACTGCCTCTGCTGATAATGCCAATGGTAAGGCACCGGGTTTGAAAGACCAGTTGACAGCCGCGTTCAAGGGCTTCAATGGCAAACTCAAAGGCCATTACGATACGCTCGATCGCGAAACAGTAGGTAAACAAACAACGCTGAACGGTACTCAAAGCGTGAATCTGGATGTTTCTGGAACAACGTATTTAGCCGGCAGCAAAATTGACAGTGCACAGGGGCCTGTCACTGTGAATACCCAACAGATTAATCAGCAATCTGTGACGGGATACGATAAGAGCAGAAATTTGGGCGTTAACGTACCCGATTCCATCATCGATCTGGCTACCACTGCACAAAAAGATATTTTCTCTGGCAAAGTGCCTTTTGTGAAAAATGAAAGCCACGACTCTGAACTGCCAGCTATCCGCAGTGAAGTTAAAGGTCGTCAATTAGATTGATTATCATGATCCGCGATTGACCTTCAATACGGTAGCCAAATGATTGGCTACCGTATTTTTTCGCTTCCCTTCCTTTGTTGCCTTTTCCATTTTGCCTGTTACTCTTTTTTCCCATACATAGATTCCCATACATAGATAAAGAATGGATTTCAGAGACACGTGTTTCAGTAGCTATATATTCCAATAAAAATGTATTTCACGAAATATATAACGAGTAATGATAGTCACAACCAGATTTAAGAGGATGTAATGCCAATTGACCATAAAAACAGGGAACAATCCGGTATAGGGAAAATCTCCACACCATTAGCGAAAGGGTTACATGGCAGTAAAAAAGCGCTTTCCGTGACGATTCGCATTGGCAACGCTATCCGCCGTATTCCTTTTATTGCCCACTTAATCCGGGCGGCACAACGCTTCAACGATCGCATGGGTAGCCAGTTTGGTGCTGCGATTACCTATTTTTCCTTTCTCTCCCTGATCCCGATCCTGATGCTCTCTTTTGCCGTTGCAGGTTTTGTGTTGGCATCCAACCCAGACTTACTGGCACGCTTGATCAATGGCATCGCCAATAGCATCAGTGATCCCGCCCTCGCCAACACGTTAAAAAACAGTGTAGACACCGCGGTCAACCAAAGAACAACTGTCGGATTGACTGGTCTGGCAATCGCCCTCTATTCGGGTGTGAACTGGGTGGGAAATTTGCGCGAAGCGATCCTCGCTCAATCCCGTGATATTTGGGAACGCAATCAAGCAGATAAAGAGAAAATTTACTTTCAATACATTCGCGATTTTTTCTCTTTATTCGGCCTTCTTTTTGCGTTGGTAATGACGCTATCGCTGACTTCCATTTCAGGCTCCGCCCAAGCCACCATCGTCCATGCCCTCGGATTGGAAGGCATAGAATGGCTCCGTCCTGCATGGACATCAATTGGCATGACTATTTCCATTTCTGCCAATTATTTGTTATTCCTATGGATACTGTGGATCCTGCCGCGCCATCGGCCTGAAAGAAAAGCGCTATTCAAAGGTACGTTAATGGCAGCCATTGGATTTGAGGTCATCAAATATATTATGACCATGATGCTGCCACGCCTTGCCAGCTCTCCTTCTGGCGCTGCTTTTGGTTCCGTCATTGGTTTAATGGCATTCTTCTATTTCTTCGCCCGGCTGACGTTGTTTTGTGCCGCGTGGATTGCGACCGCAGAAGAGAAGAAACCAGAGCAATAACCACATATCAAAAAGCCAGACTGTTTTTTTGCTGTACCTACATTCCCGTATCAAAGCGGGAATGCTTCATCAGAAGCATTTCATAACAAACCAAAAAAGGAGTCATTTTATGCCATTTGTGAACATCAGAATTACCCGTGAAGGTGCAACCGCTGAGCAGAAACAAAAACTGATTGAAGGTGCAACCCAATTGCTGGTGGATGTACTTGGGAAAAACCCGGCCACGACTTTTGTGATCATTGATGAAGTGGAAACAGATAACTGGGGGATTGGGGGTAAGAACGTGACTGAGCTGAGGGCGGCAGCGAAAGCAGAGAAGAAGTCATAGATTGAATTAAAAGGATAAATGACTCTGGGTGTTAAACTGCCTGGCGGTAAGTCAATGAATTTTACTATTTAAAACAAGTGGGACCACGGTCCCACCTCATTCTGTCGTAATTTCACCTGTTTCTAATAGAGTCGCCTCTCAAGGCTTCTCCGGCAATGGCCCCGGTCTCATAATCTGGTTAAAGCTATTTTTGAGTTGATTAACATCAACTGTTTCTTCGCCTTTTGGTTGCACCAGAATAAAAGAGATTTCCTGAGACAACATCTCTTTCAGTTTTTTATTCAGGATCTGTGGTGTCAGTGACGATAAAAATACCTGTCTCAATCTCTGGAATTGTTCAGGGGCGATATCTATCACATTATTTTGTTGTGACAGCAGGCGTTGGTTAATCAAGATGTCAGTATCAGTACGCGCATACATCGCAAATAGTTGCCGGAGCTGAGCTTTCTTCTGGGAATAAAGTTCATCAAATTGCCCCTCCGGCAGCCCATTTTCACGCAATGATGACAACTGAGAAGCCAGATAAAGCGTGGATTCCATCAGTTTGTCTGAGGAGGTATCCAGATTTAATGAACAATTCGCACGCTGGTAAATCACCCGGCAATCCAGCCCCAATTTCATGTCATCCTGCTTTTCCTGAAGTCCCAATTGCAGATAACGGTAAAGCGCCTCACGTGCCAGATCATTCAGCCAATACTGAATCAGCGTCTGTGAATCGTTAATAGGCAGCCAATTCAGGTTCCAGGTTAAAGATAGGCGATCTTGTTTGATCTTATCACTCACTACGCCAATCGTTGCTGCTTTCAGTGGCAATAATGTAGGAACAGGAACCGGTGTCTGTCGCTTTCCTTCCAATGGCGAAAATGTCTGGTTAATCCGTTCTGACAATAACCGCCTGTCAACATTTCCCGCAATGTACAGCGTCATCGCATCCGGCGTGTACCACTGATGATAGAAGTTTTCGACTTTCTTCACATCGACAGGCTTGGATATCGGCAACCCGGGATCATGGTCTATCAGCGTCGAGCCTTGCAACCGCATACGCCATACCGGATCTTGGACATTAGGTGGAAAAGTTGTAACAGGATATTCCTCTTCTTTCGTGGCCTGTGCCACTGTTTCCGGTATAAATACAGCACCACCAGCAATATCAGAAAGCCATATCAACGCATCTTGCAGTAACTCAGGGCGGTTATTCGGCAAGCTTAAGCTATAAAGGGTGAAATCGTATGAAACAATGGCAGGAGGGAAAGGGTTTTTGGTGTCAATCGCGTTATGCCAGAGGTTTTCAAGTTCTTGCGATGATAAATCTTTACTGCTGGATAAAACAACTTTCGGGATAAGGTAGGTATAACCCCGTTGATGGTTTTTTTCGACCAGTGAACCCGTTTTTACCAATAACCGCAACTGTATTCTGTCATTGGGCCGCTGTGGTGTTTGCAGGATTTGCCAGCTAAACCCATTTTCAAGTTTGCCTTGTTGCCAAGCCGGATCGGGCTGCAAGGTTTCTGCTTGAGCCAAGCAAGTCGTCGCCAGAATTGTGCCACCAATAAGATACCCGATTTTGTTGCCCTGCATTATTACTTACCCCTACCTGTTTAGTTTTATCCTTCAAAACCTGAGACAATCAGAAATATCTAGATATTATCACCAAGGATTAGACCATTATTCATCTTGTAAGGTTTCATTTTGATGGCGTTTTCTGCTTATTAACCTGACGATTATAGCCTTTTACCAGTAACCCCAACTCATCATCCTGATGGCTGTTAGGGCAAGACATAGGCTCTGGTGGCTGTTCTTCATTCAGTTTCCGCGCAATATCGCGTAGCGGATGGATGATAATGCGGTTCACACACCAGCTTATCGATACCGTAAGAATAAGTGCGAGCAATAAATAGGTTGTCAACATTAATGCAAGTGTATTCAAAGCAAAACGGTATACTCGGTTGGAATCGACCTGCAAAATGAGGTGTCCCTGAGGTTCTGCGGTTTTTGGCGAAACTCCATAAACATATAGCGGGATATTGACCTCAACAGGAATACCAAAAACCTGCTTTGCCAACTCAGGTATAGGCCGATGAGTTGCAAAATCCAAACTCATCACCCGAACGTTATTAGGTAATACCACATCGGCCCGGCCCAGAATGCCTGAGGTCTTTAGCCCAATCAACAATGCTTTTGCTTTATTGAGATCTGAACTCAGCAGCGCTTCCGCCAAAGGAGTCTGGATTTGCACAGCCGCGTTATTAAGCTGGCTGATGTAATCCTCTTTCCGCTGCTGCAACAGATGAGATAGCTGGATAGTGATGAAAATGGCAATAGTTACCAAAGTGACTCCTGTCACTGCGGCCATTTGTTTAATAGTTAACGAACGTTTGACACGCAACTTCATCTTATCCAAACCGATAATTGTGAGAAGACTGGCTAGTACACCTTAATAATGTGACTGAGTATACTTGATTTTACTTGCGGTCGTCTTATTTTGATGAATTCAAAGTAGAAAAATGACCGGGGCATAACGATTGCACTCTTTCACGTACTTACATAACGTACTGCTACGTTTACCTGTTATACCACGGTCAGGTCAATTAGGTGGATGGTTTTTCATCCTGTTCGACCGCGAAACACGCGATCAGTTGTTCGCCATATTGCTTTAACTTAGGCTGGAATTGGTGACATGAGCTAAATGCACGACGGCAACGGGCCGCAAACGCACACCCCGGAGGTGGGTTCATCGGGCTTGGTAATTCTCCTGTCAGCTTAATACGCTCACGACGCAATTCAGGGTTCAGGCGAGGAGTTGCAGACAACAACGCCTGTGTATAAGGATGGCGCGGATTATTGAAAATCATATGCTTGCTGCCTTTTTCAACACAGCGCCCCAAATACATGACCATTACTTCATCTGCAATATGCTCAACGACTGAAAGATCGTGGGATATAAAGACGTAAGATAATCCCAAATCCTGCTGCAAGTCCATCATCAAGTTTAAAACCTGCGCTCTCACCGAAACATCCAACGCAGAAACAGGTTCATCCGCAATCACAACATCAGGGTTTAACATCAACCCACGAGCAATAGCAATACGTTGACGCTGACCACCGGAAAACATGTGTGGATAACGCGAATAATGTTCGTACTTTAATCCCACTTTCTCCATCATTTGCAAGACTTTTTCCTTGCGTTCAGATGCCGTAAGCGAAGTATTAATCAGCAGCGGTTCTTCCAGAATCTGCCCAACTTTTTTACGGGGATTCAAGGAAGAATAAGGGTTTTGGAATACGATTTGGATTTTCTGGCGACGCAGTTTCTCTGCTTCTTTATTTGGCACTAATAGATCCTGTCCCAGATAATAAAGCTCCCCATCGGTCGGTTTTTCAATCATGGTCAGTAAGCGACCCAGCGTGGATTTTCCACATCCTGATTCCCCGACAACGGCCAGCGTTTTGCCTTTCTCCAGCTCAAATGAAACACCATCCAATGCCTTAACCATACGCTCAGGCGAGAATATGCCCGTTTTCACCGGATAATATTTCTTCAGCTCAGTGGCTTTCAGCAAAGGCACTGTCACCGTTTCCCGTACATGATTTGCTTGTACATGGTTTTCATCTACAAGGTTTTCATCTACGAGGTTTTCATCTATATAGTTTTGTTGAACACTCATACTGTCGGCCTCCCCCCATCATCCAACGGCATATGGCATTTAACCTGACGGCTCCCCACTGATTTCAGGGGAGGTTCCTCCTTACGGCAATGATCATTGGCATAAGGACAACGAGGATTGAGCAGACACCCTGTCGGACGATCATATCTTCCGGGGACAACACCGGGCAACGACGCTAAACGGGATTTGTCTACCGCAAATTCTGGCAATGCACGCAATAATGCCTGTGTATAAGGATGACGTGGCGCGCGGAAAATTTCTGTTGCTTTGCCAATTTCAACTACCTGCCCGGCATACATCACAATGATATGGTGGGCAGCTTCTGCGACTAACGCCAAATCATGGGTGATCAAGAGTAATGCCATGTTTTCCTGCTGCTGCAACTCCAGTAGCAATTCGATGATTTGTGCCTGAATCGTGACATCCAGTGCCGTCGTAGGTTCATCAGCAATCAGGAGTTTCGGACGACAGGCAATAGCCATGGCTATCATCACGCGCTGACTCATCCCACCCGATAATTGGTGTGGATAAACATCCAAACGGGAAGCCGGATCGGGAATACCTACTTGTGTTAATAGATCGATTGCCCGCTGGTGCCGGGTTTTTTTATTACCGCCCTGATGGATTTTCAGCGCTTCCATGATCTGATAGCCGACGGTGTAGCACGGGTTAAGGCTGGTCATGGGATCCTGAAAAATCATCGCCACTTCCGCCCCCACTAACTGGCGCCGCTCTTTTTCTGAGATTTTAGTCAGATCACGACCATCGAATTCCATTTTCTTAGCCGTAACTCTGCCCGGATAATCGATCAGCCCCATAATTGCCAATGAACTAACTGATTTACCTGAGCCTGATTCTCCGACAATCCCGACAACCTCTCCCTGCTCGATACTGTAGCTGATACGGTCAACGGCGCGGAAAGGTGCATCTTCATCCCCGAAGTGCACCGATAATTGGTCTACATTCAACAATGCCATTTCACAATACCCCTACTGCTTGAGCTTAGGATCGAGTGCATCACGCAACCCGTCTCCCATCAGGTTAAACGCCAGTACCGTCAATAGAATTGTCAGCCCCGGAAAGGTCACAACCCACCATGCACTCTGGGCAAATTGCAAAACATCCGCCAACATGGTTCCCCATTCTGGCGTCGGCGGTTGTGCCCCCATCCCCAGAAATCCTAAAGCGGCCATATCGAGAATGGCGTTTGAAAACCCTAATGACGCCTGCACAATTAACGGTGCAAGGCAGTTTGGCAGGATATTGATGAACATTTGTCGCACGGCTCCCGCGCCAGCCACTTGAGAGGCCGTCACGTAATCGCGGTTGACTTCAACCAACACGGCTGCCCTCGTTAAGCGGATATAATGAGGCAAGGCGACAAAAGTCAAAGCCAGTGACGCATTAACAATGGATGGGCCGAAGATCGCGACCAATACTAATGCCAGCAACAGGCTTGGCAAAGCCAGCATAATATCGACGATACGCATGATAGTGGTATCCACAATACCGCCGACATAACCCGCCAGCACTCCCAGCGTAATCCCCATCAGCAATGACATCACTACAACCAGACAGCCCACCAGCAATGAGAGCCGTGCGCCATACATCAGGCGGGATAAAATGTCGCGACCAACATCATCTGTACCGAGGATAAACTGCCAGCTTCCCCCTTCCTGCCATACCGGAGGGGTCAGTAAAGCATCACGAAACTGTTCTGCCGGTCCGTGTGGCGCCAATACACCCGCCAATAATGCAACCAGCAACATCAGTACAATATAAACAAGGCCGATCACCGCGCCTTTATTACGTTTAAAGTAATGCCAGAACTCCTGCATCGGCGTCATCAATTTTGGTGCACCCGATACCGCTGGCTCAGTTGTTTGAGTCATCATGTGCTCCTTATTTATTATGACGAATACGCGGATTGACAACGCCATACAGCAAATCAACCACCAGGTTGACCAAAATGATCATCGTCGCAGCCAGCAATACCCCACCCTGCACCACCGGATAATCACGACGCTGCAAAGCATCAATCAACCAACGCCCCAATCCCGGCCACGAAAAAATAGTTTCGGTCAGAATTGCCCCCGCCAGCATAATGCCCACTTGCAGGCCGATTACTGTCACCACCGGTAACAACGCGTTACGCAACGCATGAACGATAATGACACGGATACGACTCAAACCTTTTGCACGAGCAGTACGGATATAATCTTCACCCAACACTTCCAGCATGGAAGAACGGGTCATGCGCACAATCACCGCCAACGGGATCGTCCCTAGCACAATCGCTGGCAGAATCATGTGCATCACGGCATCAACAAAGTCCCCCTCTTCTCCCCAAATCAGCGTATCAATCAGCATAAATCCCGTCAGGGGATTGCTGTCATCAAGAAATACGCTGTCGCTTATTCGGCCGGAAACAGGGGTGAGATCCCACTGGACGGAAACCAACATAATCAACATGATCCCCCACCAGAAAATTGGCATGGAGTAACCCGTCAGAGACAAACCAATCGCTGTGTGATCAAAAACCGAGCCACGTTTGACCGCTGCCAATACCCCGACAGGAATACCCACGGATATGGCAAATAACATGGCACAAATACCCAATTCGAAAGTCGCCTTAAACCGTGGAACAAATTCGTCCCATACCGGAATACGACTTTTTAGGGAAATCCCTAAATCACCATGCAGCACGCCATTGATATAATGAAGATATTGTTCCCAGAGAGGTTTATCCAACCCCATTTCAGCCATTAATTGGGCGTGTCGCTCAGCAGAAATACCCCGTTCTCCCGCCATAATCAGCACGGGATCACCGGGGATCATATGCACGAAAGCGAACGTCAGCAGCGTAATACCAATAAACGTCGGGATCACTAATCCCAAACGTCGGAGGATAAATTGCAGCATATCCTGAATTCTCTTTTTAAAAACCAGTTACGGCTCTTAAGGCCGCTTGGTGTAATACACGTGTTTACTTGCCCATCAGAGAAGCGAAACCATCCCCGCAGAGAAATCTGGGGGATGGTTAATCACAACAGCTCAATAGCAAGAATTATTTGAGATCAACGTAGTAGAAAAGATGTCTGCCGAGCGGATCAACCTCATATCCTTTCACCTCTTTACGGATTGGCTCATAAACCGTAGAGTGGGCAATGATTAATGCTGGGGCCTGCTCATGCATCACAACCTGCGCCTGCTTATAAAGTTCTGTGCGCTTATTGACATCAGCGGTTTCGCGCGCTGGCTGAATAACATCCTCAAATGGCTTGTAACACCATTTTGAATAGTTAGAGCCTTTCTCTTTCGCCGCACAACTAAACAAGGTGCCGAAGAAGTTATCAGGATCACCGTTATCCCCTGTCCATCCCATCATCACCGTTTTCGGTTCACCATCTTTAGCCCGTTTCAGGTATTCACCCCATTCATAACTGACAATCTTGGCCTTAACGCCAATTTTCATCCAGTCGGCCTGAATCATTTCCGCCATGCGGCGGGCATTTGGGTTATATGGGCGCTGTACCGGCATTGCCCACAGATCAGTTTCAAAACCATTCGGGAAACCGGCCTCTTTCAACAGTTCCTTAGCCTTGGCGGGATCATAGGTGTAATCTTTGATATCTTTATCGTAGCTCCACATTGTCGGAGGGATCAGGTTTTTTGCTTTCTGCCCTGCGCCCTGATACACAGCCTCAATGATGGCGTCTTTGTTCACTGCCATCGTCAGCGCCTGACGCACTTTCAGGTTATCCAGTGGCTGCTTGGTGACATTGAAAGAAAGGTATCCCACGTTCAAGCCGGCCTGCTCCATCACAGTAATGTTTTTATCCTGCTTCATGCGGGATATATCTGCCGGGTTTGGATATGGCATTATCTGGCATTCATTTTTCTGCAATTTTGCATAGCGGACAGAAGCATCAGGCGTAATGGAGAACACCAAACGATCAATTTTCGCTGCTCCTTCCCAGTAATCTTTAAATGCCTTATAGAGAATACGTGAATCTTTCTGATACTGCATAAGCTGGAATGGACCAGTACCAATTGGGTCCAGGTCAACTTTCTCTGGCGTTCCCGCTTTCAACATCACATCAGCATATTCTTTGGACAGAATAGAAGCGAAATCCATCGCTAAATTAGCTATGAAAGGCGCTTCAGGACGTGACAATACAAAGCGAACGGTATAATCATCGACTTTTTCTATTTTGTTGATGATGTTACCCATATCCATACCAGTGAAATATTCGTAGCTGCCGCCAGAGATCTGATGGTACGGGTGATTTTTATCCTTCTGGCGCATAAAAGTAAAAATCACATCATCGGCATTAAAATCACGAGTGGGTTTAAATGCCTTATTGCCATGCCATTTCACACCCTTACGCAAATAGAAAGTATAGGATTTGCCATCTTCACTTACATCCCAGCGTTCAGATAAGCTCGGAATGATCGCTGTTGAACCAGCTTTAAAATCCACCAGACGGTTATAGATCTGCCTGGAAGTTGCATCATAAGTTGTGCCTGAGGTGAATAACTGCGGATTGAAGCCTTCAGGAGAGCCTTCAGAACAGTAAACCAACGTTTTTGCCTGAATACTGGCTGAGACAGCCAATGCGACAAAAGCGATTCCCAGTTTCAATAAACTGGACTGTTTTTTTTTGGAGATTGCCATTACTTGAACTCCGTTTGTGATGTTTAGCTTGTTTTATTATTTTTCGCTTATCAATTAATCAATTGTTATGCCTGACGTCAACATCATCACACACAACACCAGAAACATAAGGAAAACATAAAAGAAAAGAATTATTAACAATGATGGTTAAAAAACATGACGTAAAGCACACAAAATAGACAAATCAACTAAATATTAAGCAAACAGAAAGAATTAATCTCTGGTGATGATAATTTTGAATTTGTGACTGCATGCTTAAATAACGAGCAGCATAGCTTATGAAAAAGGCAGGAATATATAAGATAAGAATATGATCTAATCAGGAGAATTGATTTAAATATAACCAGTTAAAGCAAATTCCATAACATTACTTATTCAATTAACAGATATGACTATTAATTTAATTAATTGATCATAATGGCATGACTATCCAAGCAAATATGCACGAGGTGAAAACACACTTGTAAGAGGTCGTCTGATCTGCCCTAGATTATTTTCAACTCATTAAATAAGGGATATACTCAACAAACTTGAAGATACATGATTAAAAATTCATATTATACTGATTTTATAGAATAAAAAATCATGACAAACCTGCATCTTGAAGTTAAATTGATATAAATAGTTTTCACATTTATCGTCCATTGATGAAATTATTAAAATATTGAGTTAATACATTGGATTATTAATTTATCATTGATAGAATACTGAAATGATAATTATTATATTACATAGGTTATTTTCACCTATCCATTTTAGTATAATTAGACCACTTCGATAAATGTAGATTAAAAAACAATAGATAATTTAGATAATCTAAAATACTACCTGAAATTCTTATAAGTTACAGAACATAGACTATTTATGGATTCCATTACTTTATTTATTTATTTAACCTAAGTTTTTTGTCTTGGAATTATTTTTGTAATATCTTTGTTTTTTCATTCCTACAAATAACTTGTGTTTTATTCTATTTTTTCATGCTATATTAATTTTGTGAGCGCTCTAGTAATGACTATTTATTCCACCTTGCTTTATAATTCTATTATTTTATCATGTGTTATAAATGAAATGAGAGGTTATTATGAGAATAACAGCTTGGGCTCCTCCATTAACATGGGGGCCATGGATTGGATTAGAAAATCATGTAGGATCTTACGCATATACAGTTTCACTCGATACTATTTCTCAAGCCCCTTCCTCATTTGATGTTGAAATTCAATATGCAACAAACGGAGGTTATAGGACTGTAACTACAATGGGCCCAGGTTCATATCAAATCAGAGGTAATGATGGTGCTGGTCAAGATCGTATTCGTTTCAAAAGCCATTCAATAGGGCAGTCAATTGAAGTAACATATTAAAACTCCTTATTTTTATTTTTTAATATAATTAATCTATGGCTTCTTTCGTAAATAAGAAAGCAAGCCATAGGTTTATATTAGTTCAATGAGTCAACTATTTTTTTGAGTGATAAGGTAGAATCAACAGCTTGATAAAATCCATTTTCAGTTTTTATTGGAGCATTTGTGTAAACATCTTTAAGTATAAATTTTTTATCAAATAGAACAGATACTTTTTTACCTACACTTTTTTTCCAGAAAATATTAAATGATTCACTGCAATTAGTATTTCTTTTTATTTTTATGAAAATAACATTGTTTTTTTCTTCAGGGGTAAATCTTTCTATACATGATTTTGTTAAGTGAAAGGTTTCACTATCTGTCTTATAATCCATAGAGAAAGGTTTTTGCGTTGAAATACAACCTGAAACACTTATTACTAATACAGATAGTATACTAAATAATAATTTCATCTTTATATTCCCATTTTTCACAGTAAACTTTTTATACATACCATATTATATATAAAATTATAGGCATGTTGACCTTATAATCCATATCCTTTATCCCAAAATTAGTACATTTCTCATTGTATTTTTTGTAGATAGCGTAGTTGATTGAATCCAATACTGTTCCTAAACAAAGTTAGACTGTTAATTTTTATGTAAAAATAGGATAAAGGATCATGAAGAAACTATCTCTAATGTTATTAATTCCGTTTGCTCTGATATGTACAATCTCAAATGGAAGGGTTAACACAAGTTTCTGCTGATAGTATCTTGTCGGAATATGGCATTCGAATAATTAATGCCTGATTGTGGGCTTGTAAGAAAATAGTAAACAATTTTATTTAATTGATATATAAGAAAAAACCCCGCTCAAAAGAGCGGGGTTTCAGAATGCTGGTCGGCGAGAGAGGATTCGAACCTCCGACCCACTGGTCCCAAACCAGTTGCGCTACCAAGCTGCGCTACTCGCCGAAAACGAAGCGCATCTTACTGCCAGCGCCGCAAACCGTCAATACCTTTTTAAAGATAAGTGATTAGTTGATGATAATCCATCCAAAACAGACGCTTTATCGCCATTGCAGACAGTAAAAAGCCCCGCCAATTAGAGCAGGGCTTTGCATCAGGGCGATTACACTAAACCAATAAATCAGAAATTACTGGAGCAATGAAATATCCGCTACACGCAGGAACAGATCACGCAGTTCACTTAACAGCGTCAAGCGGTTGATCCTAACTTGGCTGTCTTCATCCATGACCATCACATTGTCGAAGAACGCATCCACCACTTCACGCAGAGAAGCCAATTCAACTAACGCATCCTGATAGTTGCCTTCTGCAAACAGAGGAGCCAGTTTTTCTTTCAATACGACCAGATGTGTTGCCAGTTGGATCTCTTCTGCCGCTTTCAATACGGAAGCAAGAACCGCGTCATTCAACTGCTCTTCTGATTTTGCCAGAATGTTGGAAACACGTTTATTGGCAGCCGCGAGAGAAACCGCTTCATCCAGAGTACGGAAATGCGTAACCGCTTTCATACGGGCATCAAAATCTGCCGGCTGAGTCGGACGACGCGCCAGTACCGCTTGAATGGTATCTACACTATAACCTTGCTCTTGATACCACGTGCGGAAACGACCGAGCATAAACTCAACAACATCATCCACCACTTTTTCGTTGGTCAGCTTGTCACCGTACAAATGCACCGCTTCTTCCGTCAAAGTCTGGAGGTCGAGAGGCAGTTTTTTCTCAACGATAATGCGCAGAACACCCAGTGCCGCACGGCGCAGAGCAAACGGATCTTTATCCCCTTTCGGATGCTGACCAATACCGAAAATCCCTGCCAACGTATCCATTTTATCTGCAATGGCAACCGCACAGGAAACCCCGGTAGATGGCAATTCATCCCCAGAGAAACGTGGCTGATACTGTTCATTCAGTGCCAATGCCACATCTTCGGCTTCTCCGTCATGACGAGCATAGTGCATCCCCATGACGCCCTGCGTATCGGTGAACTCGAATACCATGTTGGTCATCAGGTCACATTTGGACAATAAGCCTGCGCGCGTCGCATGATTGACATCAGCACCGATTTTTTCAGCAATCCAGCCAGCCAGAGCCTGAATACGATCCGTTTTGTCACGCAGTGTGCCCAGTTGCTTCTGGAACAGTACAGTTTCCAAACGCGGCAGGTTATCTTCCAGACGCTGCTTACGGTCAGTCTTGAAGAAAAACTCTGCGTCTGCCAGACGTGGACGAACAACTTTTTCGTTACCTGAAATGATTTGCTGAGGATCAGAAGATTCAATATTGGTAACAAAAATAAAGTTCGCCATCAATTTGCCCGCTTTATCATAAACCGGGAAATATTTCTGGTCGCCTTTCATGGTATAAACCAGCGCTTCCGCAGGAACTTCAAGGAATTTTTCTTCGAATTTCGCGGTCAGCACGACCGGCCATTCCACCAGAGAAGCCACTTCTTCCAGCAAACTGTCACTCAGATCAGCCACACCGCCAAGCTGCATCGCTGCTTGTTCTGCATCACGCCTGATTATCGCCTTACGGGCTTCGTAATCGGCGATAACCCGGCCACGCTCCTGCAAAATAGCCGGATATTGTTCTGCCTGCTCGATGGAGAATTCCGCTTCACCCATAAAACGGTGACCACGAATAATACGATCGGATTTGATACCCAGAATTTCGCCTTCGATCACTTCGCTGCCCAGCAGCAAAGTCACCGTATGCACCGGACGAACAAATTGAGTCTCTTTATCACCCCAACGCATTAATTTAGGAATCGGCAATTTGCTCAGAGAACTGCTCACCATATCCGCCAGCAGCGCTTTTGCTTCACGGCCTTCGACCTGAGCGCGATAAAGCAGCCATTCCCCTTTGTCCGTAACCATGCGTTCAGCCTGATCAACGGTGATACCACAACCACGCGCCCAACCTTCCGCCGCTTTGGTGGGTTTGCCTTCCGCATCAAACGCCTGAGCAATCGCAGGGCCACGTTTTTCAACTTCGCGATCAGCCTGTGCCGCAGCTAGATTTTCCACTCTCAACGCCAAACGACGAGGAGCAGCAAACCAGCTAACTTCACCATGACCCAGATTGGCGTTTTTCAGTTCTGCTTCAAAATTGGCCGCAAAGGATTCAGCCAGTGAACGCAGCGCCTTTGGTGGCAGCTCTTCTGTGCCGATTTCCACAAGGAAAGTCTGTTGAGTCATGATGGCCTCTTATTTTTTGTTACACATAGGGAAGCCAAGCGCCTCACGGGAGGCATAATAAGCTTCAGCAACTGCTTTGGTCAGGGTACGGATGCGCAGGATATAGCGCTGACGTTCAGTCACAGAAATTGCTTTACGGGCATCCAGCAAGTTGAAAGTATGGCCGGCTTTTAGAATGCGCTCATAAGCCGGCAGTGGCAGCGGAGTCTCCAGTGCCAGCAGTTCCTGTGCTTCTTTTTCGTATTGCTCAAAGCAGGTAAACAGGAAATCAACATCGGCGTGTTCAAAGTTGTAAGTAGACTGCTCAACTTCGTTCTGGTGGTAAATATCGCCATACGTGGTTTTACCCAGCGGGCCATCGCTCCATACCAAATCGTAAACACTGTCTACGCCCTGAATGTACATCGCCAGACGTTCCAGACCATAAGTAATCTCGCCAGTCACTGGCTTACACTCAAGACCGCCAACCTGCTGGAAGTAAGTAAACTGAGTCACTTCCATGCCGTTCAGCCAGACTTCCCAGCCCAATCCCCAAGCACCTAAGGTTGGGTTCTCCCAGTTATCTTCAACAAAACGGATATCGTGAACAGTAGGATCAAGTCCCAACTCTCTCAAGGAGCCAAGATAAAGCTCCTGAATATTTTCCGGAGAGGGCTTGATGATAACCTGAAATTGATAGTAGTGCTGGAGGCGGTTCGGGTTTTCGCCATAACGGCCGTCAGTTGGACGACGGGAAGGTTGCACATAAGCTGCTGCAATAGGTTCTGGCCCCAAAGCACGCAGACAGGTTATAGGATGAGAGGTTCCAGCGCCGACTTCCATATCCAGTGGTTGGACAATGGTACAGCCTTGACGCGCCCAGTAATCCTGTAATGTCAGGATGATTCCCTGGAAGGTTTTGGTATCAAACTTTTGCATGTTGAATCCGCACGCGATACATATGAATTTAAACGAAAGCAGTCAGTATACCCTTTGACTGTAAGATATACAGCACTGATCGCCTCTCAATTTTGCCGCAGTATAAAAAAATCTTATTCAAGCCACTTTACTTGTATATTTATCCAGTTATTATTGGTGCAATTATTAATCACTACCTGAGGAAAAGTTCGGTTCATGAACAAGGAAATAATTCGCTGCGGTTGGGTTACCTCTGATCCTGAATATCTGGCCTATCATGACAATGAATGGGGCAACCCACTGAAAGATAGTAAGCAGCTTTTCGAACTAATTTGCCTTGAAGGGCAACAGGCGGGGTTATCATGGCTCACTATCCTGAAAAAACGGGAAGGTTATAGAAAGTGCTTCCATCAGTTTGATCCCGTCAAAATAGCCAAAATGGATGACACCGATGTCGAGCGACTAATGCAAAAACCCGCTATTGTACGTCACCGTGCCAAAATCAATGCGATTATTCATAATGCCCGTGCTTATCTGCAAATGGCCGAACAAGGTGAAGAGTTCAGCCCATTTATCTGGCACTTTGTCGACGATTCTCCCCAAGTTAATCACTGGAAAACGCTGGCAGACGTTCCTGTCAAAACCGTCATTTCCGACGCACTTTCCACGGCCCTGAAAAAACGGGGATTTAAGTTTATTGGCAGTACTACCTGCTACGCCTTTATGCAAGCGGCAGGTCTGGTAAACGATCACCTCGTCAATTGCCTGTGCCGGAAATCAGCGCACGAAAGATAGCCACAAAGATAGCAACATAGAATACCCATATTTCCCGTTGCACCCTAGTAATGGGCGGGGTATGGTGTCTTTTTCTCATACAAAAAACAGACGCAAACACCGTTATGAAATTTTCGCAATTCGGAAACAAATTTACGCAAGATTCGGGAATTACCCGTCTGATGAATGACTTGAACCAAGGTCTGAGAACACCTGGCGCAATTATGTTAGGAGGGGGTAATCCAGCACATATTCCTGAAATGGATGAGTATTTCCAACAAATATTGGCTGATATGGCGTCGAGCGGTCAATTGAACGAGACCCTATGCAACTATGACGGGCCACAGGGGAAAAACACCCTGATAACAGCCTTGGCTCTGGAGTTACAAGAAAAACTTGGTTGGGAGATCCACCCACAAAATATTGCTCTAACCAACGGCAGCCAAAGTGCCTTTTTCTATCTGTTCAATTTATTGGCTGGTCGCGCTGAAGACGGTTCAATGAAGCGAGTTTTGTTTCCTCTTGCACCAGAATATATCGGTTACTCTGATTCGGGCCTGGATGAAGGGCTATTTGTCGCCAATAAACCCAATATAGAACTGTTACCTGACGGCCAATTCAAATACCACGTTGATTTCGACCACCTTAATATTTCTGAAGACATCAACCTGATTTGTGTTTCCCGCCCGACGAACCCAACGGGCAACGTTATCACCGACGAAGAATTACTGCGTTTGGATGGACTGGCTCAACAGCATCAAATTCCTCTGTTGATCGACAATGCCTACGGTGTGCCATTCCCCGGTATTATCTTTAGTGAAGCGACCCCTCTGTGGAATCCCAATATCATTCTGTGCATGAGCCTGTCTAAGCTTGGCCTGCCGGGTTCCCGCTGCGGAATCATCATTGCCAATGAGAAAATCATCAATGCAGTCAGTAACATGAATGGCATTATCAGTCTGGCTCCGGGTGGCGTTGGGCCGGCTATCGCGCTGGAAATGATTAGGCGCAATGATCTGTTTCGCCTGTCGCAAAACGTCATTAAACCGTTTTATAAGCAGCGCGTTGACAACGTAATTGAAATCATTCGTCGCCATATATCGGAAGATCGTTGTCTTATCCATAAACCGGAAGGCGCAATATTCCTCTGGCTCTGGTTCAAAAACCTGCCAATCACGACAGAAGTGCTTTATCAACGGTTGAAAAAAAGAAACGTACTGATGGTGCCGGGGCATTTCTTCTTTCCGGGGCTGGAACATCATTGGCCTCATGCTCATCAATGTATGCGTATGAATTATGTGCCTGACGTGGAAAAAATCGAAGAAGGTATCCGCATTCTGTCCGAAGAGATAGAAATAGCCCATAAAGAAGCTGAAAGCTGAGTAACGCAGGAAACAGAAATACAATAAAAAAAAGCTCCCTCATTTAGGGGGGAGGGAGCAAGATGATAACGAGGACTTTTACCTGCGAACAGGACAGTAGTTATTAGAATCCCAAAAGAATTCTTCACACACGATTAGGAAAGGAAAACAATCCTTGTTTATACACCTTCCCTGAACTGAGTATATTTAACCAGAAAAATATTTATATAATGGCTTGAATAAGCAGGGATTTTTTACTTTAAATCACCTCTACTATCTCAAATTAAGGCCAAATTTGAATAGTCAGGCCATATTCTGTGATCTAAAGCACACTTAATGAATTGAGTAAGTATACTTAAGTCGTTGGCATTGATTTAAGTCATAGTGCCCAGAAAATAACAGCCAAAATTTGGGGCGACATAATCCTTAAAAACATCGCCAGTGGATAAACCGTCGCATATGACAACGAAGCCGCCCCGCTGTTGCTTTGAATGGCATTGGCAAAAGCCAGCGCAGGGGGATCGGTCATTGACCCTGCCAACATCCCACACAAGCTAAGGTAATTCATTTTGGCAACGACGCGTGCCAGTAGGCTTACAATCAATAAGGGAACTATCGTTATCAAGACCCCATAGCCTATCCATGCCAACCCTTCTCCATGCACCAGTGTATTAATGAAATTGCCACCGGATTTCAGCCCGACAACCGCAAGAAACATGACAATCCCCAATTCACGCAGTGCCAAATTCGCACTGGGAGGCATAAACCAATAGAGTTTACCAATCGTGCCAATCCGTCCCAAAATCAGTGCAATCACCAAAGGCCCACCTGCTAATCCAAGACGTAAGGCGGCGGGGAAACCAGGAATAAACAACGGAATGGAGCCCAGCAAAATTCCCAACCCTATTCCAATAAATACGGGCAACATCTGCACTTGCTGGAGTTTTTGCTGCGAGTTACCCAATAGCCTTGTGACGGCTTCTACAGATTCAGGACGCCCGACAATATTCAGGATATCGCCAAACTGTAAGCTGGCATTATTACTGGCAACCAGTTCAATACCTGCACGATTGAGGCGAGTAACAACAACATCATATTTCTGTTTTAGATTGAGCGACCCAATTCGTTGACTCAGTACCTCATCATTCGTCACTACCACTCTGACCGATTGGAGAATGCTGTTTGAGGTAGACAACGACACATCAACTTCTTCCCCAATCACCAGACGGACTTGGTTCAATTCTTCCCGCTGCCCTACCAGATAAAGCAAATCTCCATTCTGGATCACCGTCGTCGGCTGAGGCACCATCAATAATTCACCGCGTTTCAAGCGGGAGCACACAACGTCATCACTGTTGAGCAAAGGGATATCCTGCATCATTAACCCATCCAAATTCGGATTACGCACAGCAATATTCATTGTCTGGAGCATTTCCCGACTGTGGTTGCTTTGGATATCAAATGCTTTGGCTTCCCGTTCAACACTAATTCTGAAAAAAAGACGTATCAGCCACATAACCAATAAAATACCGCAAATTCCCATTGGATAAGCCATGGCATAGCCCATGCCCATTTGACTGATAAGTGAAGGTTCTGACCCCAAATCCACCAGAATTTGCTGACCCGCTCCCAACGATGGGGTATTTGTCACTGCCCCGGAAAAAATCCCTAAAATAATCGGCAAAGGCACATCAAACAATTTATGAATAATAGCCGCAACCAAACCGCCAATAATGACAATCAGGAGAGCAAACCCATTTAATTTAAGGCCAGAAACCCGTAGGGAAGAAAAGAATCCCGGCCCGACCTGAATACCAATAGTATAAACAAATAGAATTAAGCCAAATTCCTGAATGAAGTGCAGCATATCATTGCTAAGTGACAGCGAATATGTCTGGGCAAAATGGCCGACAATAATCCCACCAAACAAAACGCCGCCAATCCCAAGACCAACACCATATATTCGCCAATTACCTATCCACAACCCTAATGCGGCAGCCAGTGCCAACAAGCTCATTGTCAGTGCAATATCACTCATGACTCGCTTCCTTTACCAAAGGTTAACATTTGGGAAGTTTGTCGATTTTCCCTTATGCTTTATAAATACCAGCATTATCAATTAAATGTTGGCATGAATTAACAGGAAGGTATGTGTCTTAAACCACATATTACATGTTTTTTTATCTTTATTGGCCACGTTTCATTCAGGGCGAGTTTTTATTTTCCAATGAGTCACTCAGACCTCATTATTCAATAAACATTGCACTAAATAGCTTTTATTTATTGCTGACAAATTAGAGGAGATAAATATTTTCCCGCCCCTGAAGGGCAGTTATAAAACAGAATTAAAATTTCCGTCACAAAAAATCATTAAATTTAATGACAAATGCTATAGCAAACTGAATATTACCTGACTATAGTAAATAGTATTCAGAGGTAAACAGTATTCAAGGTTTATCTTCATGCTTTGGAAAAGTGGCGTTAAAGAGCAAATAGTATTTAAACATTGGCAAATTAACTCATTGAGATCATGGAAACGATGAAAAACCGTAAGATGCTTCCATTATTATGTACCACATTGGGATTACTGCTTGTCACAGGCTGTTCCAGCATTATGACACATAGTGGCCCCTATCAAGGTTATTATTCTGGAGCGAAAGCCAACATTGACATGTTAAAAGATGACAAAAGCGGGTGGGTCATGAAACCTCTGGTCGCGATTGATCTTCCATTTTCGGCCTTTCTGGATACGTTCCTGCTTCCTTATGATTATGCCCGTTCCGATCAAAATAGCGCTGAACAATCGCCTAAGCATCGTATCGAGCAACTGGAGGAAAATTCAACTTCTATTCTGTTAGATCCCAAGATCGTGATTAATGGAACATAGGTGCGATTTATTTTCCTTAATAACCATTAACCAGCAATGCGATCGCTACCATATCTGTTTCAACAAATGTTGGTTTCAACCACAAATATTTGCCGGTAACCATCAATATCACGCATAAAAGCAACATAGCGATCATTCGGTGATATCACTATTGCATCTGCGGAGGGAGCTTCGTCAGTACGCTCCGTCAAACGCCGCATTTCGCCATTCTGACTATCACAAAGCATAACACTATTGTCACAGACACAGGCAATAAACCGCCCACGGCTATCCCAGCTAAATGCAGATTGTATGCTGTTATGACTGTGGGTTATCTGCATTGGCTCGCCACCATTTGGGGAAATATGCCATAGCTGAATAATTCCTTGTTCATCTTTCATCAGAAAACCGATTTTGCTGCCATCCGGCGATGACCTTAGCCAGTGACGGGGCACATTCACAACACCCGGCCAACGTTTATCATGCGTGAAGGTCAAACGTCGCTGTTTCACCCCCGCTGGCGGAGCAGGTAATGTTGTTTCAGTTCCGGTCAAAGGCTGATGACCTGCAATGGCGTAATCACCATCATTTTCAGGCAGATCAGCGAGATAAATTTCAGCTATTTTTTCACCATTTTCGGCGCATGTATCCCCAATAAACGCTAATGCCCAGCGCTGCTGTTGACCATTATCTTTGAGATATCCCTGCTGCCCAATCCATCCCTCTTCATAAGCCCGATTGATGTCATCACTTCCGGGACGCGGGTGCGCGGTAGTCTGGCTAACAACAACTGAAAAATAGTTACCGTCATATTCTCTCGGATGTTTTTTTGCTGAAATAACGGCACCTAATGGAACTGCCACCGCAACATTACGCAAATCGAGAGCGGGATCTAATTCACGCATTACATGATCGTTATAGGTGAAACTCAAACGGCTGCCATCTGGGCTGAAAACATGAACATGCGTACCGCCACGCAAAGCCCCCGCAGTATAAGGTGGGGTAATGTCCATCGCATCAATGTTAACTGCTACGTTCGGCAGAGTATCTGAGACAATCACACCACGACGATGGTGAAAGTCATACTGCCAATGTGCATCAGGTTTTTCTGGGCCATGAATAAAAGCATAACGAGTTGGCTCCTGAGGGGTTACAGTCACCACACCGACATGAGCTCCATCCTGTGCCTGATAGATAATTTCAGTCTGCCCGTTATCAACATGAATTTTTTCTATCGTTAAGCCTGTAAAAGATGCACCATCAGGGCGAACATCATATACCAGCCATTGGCTATCAGGAGTCCAGATATTTATATTAGTTATCTGATGGCTACGATTGTCGAATGTAATCTGACGTTCCTTTAAGACCATTTTCCTGCCTTATCTTGCGAGGTTTCGGATAATAAAAACTAATTTTATTCAGATTCGACTAAAAAATTTCAGTCGAGACGTTATTGTTTCAACAGTACTCTTTACCTCTACGTTATTCCAGTTGATTAAATTTATGCTACTAAGTGTCCTTTATATCATTGGTATTACGGCTGAAGCCATGACAGGCGCATTAGCCGCAGGTCGTCGAAAGATGGATGTATTCGGCGTTATCATTATTGCTTCTGTGACGGCCATCGGTGGTGGTACCGTTCGCGATATTATTCTGGGCCATTACCCTCTCGGCTGGGTAAAAAATCCAGAGTATATTGTGACCGTTGCTTGTGCTGCTGTTTTGACTATCTGGGTTGCGCCCATGATGAAACACCTACGCCGTTTATTTCTCATTCTTGATGCGATTGGTTTAATTGTCTTCTCCATCATTGGTGCACAAATTGCGTTGGAGATGCACTACAGCCCTATTATCGCCGCCATTGCTGCCGTAATTACCGGAGTTTTCGGCGGTGTACTGCGCGACATGTTTTGCAATACCATTCCGTTGGTATTTCAAAAAGAGATCTACGCAGGCGTCTCTTTTGCCGCTGCCTGGCTCTATATCGCCTTATTGCATACTCCACTGCATCCGAATAGCGTGATCCTGATTACACTGATTGCAGGATTAACGGCCCGGTTAGTTGCTATTCGTTATCGCCTTGGTTTACCTATCTTCAATTATGATGGGACAGACCACTAGTAATAAATAGCGTCATGCACGTTTGGGGCAACCCCTTTGCCCCTGCTTAATCCCCTTTCCGACCTAATCGCCTTTCTATTTAATCCCCTGTAAAGCTAAAGTGTGAATCAGCGCCTTAATCTCTGGGTATTGTAGAAAAGCCACGACCTTTTCTCTTTGTTTTGCCGTTAACGATTTTTTCCCATTCGGATGTAATAACGGCTCTTCCCACTGCCAACCCATTTTATCCGTAAAACGATTAGCATAAGGCAGACCGATGGCTTCACGCCATAATGAAAGTGGCTGTAATTTTGCCTGCTGGAATTGGGAGAAGAGCAATTCCGCACGCTTAACGCCAATATTCGGCACGTCCTCAAGTTGTTTTCTATCCAGCACCAACCAATCCGATAAGTTCGTCACCAATCCACTTTTTACCAAAGCAGACCACGTTCCTTGTCCAATACCTTTCATTTTCAACTTTTCCCCAAGCCATGTCAGACGGGCAATAAACTGTTGTTGACAATATTGTTGGTTCATATCATTCGTATCGTTCGTCTGGTTTAACGCAAGGCAACTGAGAGAATGGTAATTTTGCTCATCAGGCGGTTGGATATCAGAGTGTTCCGCAATGCGCCACACCACCTTATCGAGTTTTGGGATACCATGCCCGGCCAGCGCCACCGTGATTTTGTCGCCCGGATGAACATTCCACTGTTTCCAACGCCTGACAGATCCGATATTGACACGGCTGACTTGCCGATCATCTAACCTGACTGTCTCCAACTCTAATACAACGGAGATTCTTCCTGTCCGGCCTATTGTGAAATCAACATTTTTTACCGTTGTCATTTGCTGCCTTAGTGGGTATTTCCATGCAATAGCCCAGCTACTTGAACCTGCTCGCCATTGTCGGCCTGTAGGTTCAACTTCCTGTCGCAAGACAACGCCATCGGTAGCAAAAGGGAGAGGCTGCACAAAATAATCTTTCCACCGCCTTTCGGCCTCTTCTGCGGTAGCAACGGGGTGGCTATATTGTTGTGTAAGGGGAAATCCCATTGCTGCCAATCGTTCCAGCTTGACCGGCATTTCATTTGGCCCGTCCGGCCAGCCCCAGATAAAGACGCCTATTTGCTCAAGTTCCGGTGTCGGTGTCTTTCGCATCATTAACCCCGCAACTTTGCTGCGTGCTCCTTGGCTGCCCGCAACAGATTGCTGGTGCTGCACCTGCTGCCAAAAAAGCTCACCTTGCAATACCACGCGTTCTGGTGCATTTTTTATCTGCTTAGGGATACTGGAAATAAATGGGCTTTTATCCATCCAGTCTGTTCCTTCTATGCCATCCCCACGGCTGATTAATCGCACTAAGTCGCCTTTTTCGTAAACCAGAGTAACCGCAACCCCATCGACTTTGGGTTGCAGCCAAACCCCCTCTCTCCCCTGCAACCACTGGCGAATCTTGTGTAATTCTTTCAGCTTATTTAAACCTGTGTGCTGGACAGGATGAGACTGTTTTTCCTCTTGTAAATCGGCAACCGTGGAAGTTCTGGCCGTGGAAGTACTAAAAGCAGAAACAGTAAGAGAGTTGTCCGTTACCTGATTTAAACAACCCTGCCAAAACGCGAGGGTTTCCAGTAATTGATCATAAATTTCATCATCTATTTCGCTCACACCCTTTTGGCGATAGAGATAATCCCATTTCGCCACCTGCTGTGTCAGATGTTCTATTTCAAGTTGCAGCTTTTCTTGTGACCACCTTTTTTCCTGTGCCCATATCGCGCAATCTGCCTGATTGGCAAATGCCATAGGCATGCTAAATAGTAGTATCCCTACTGTTATGAAAAAATTGATAAGAAAGTTAAGCATCCTTGCTCCATAGGTTCCTGAAAACGAGCAAAGAATAAAAAACAGGACGATTTTTACCAAGATGGAAAAGACAGGTTTGCGAAGCATTTCGAAAAATAAATATCTAATTTCTGCAACCATTTATTTTTTCTGAAATTGTTCCGCAAAATTAACTCGTAACATCAGTTTGTTAAGAAAAAATTTTGTTGAAATGTCCGTTGGCATGTATTGTAACGCTGCATGGATTGACGTATCCGTGTATACTATGTGGGATTTTATATTCCTGCGCTTGCATTTATTTATACCCAATCAGTCAAGAATTCATCATGAACCAAGGAACGTTGTATATTGTTTCTGCGCCGAGTGGAGCAGGCAAATCAAGCCTTATTCAGGCTTTATTAAAAACTCAGCCTTTGTATGACACTCAGGTTTCTGTTTCACATACGACGCGCCAGGCTCGTTCAGGCGAAAATCATGGTGAACATTATTTTTTCGTCGCAGTAGATGAATTCCAAAATATGATCACGCATGATGAATTTTTGGAATATGCCTGTGTTTTCGGTAACTATTACGGTACATCCCGGAAAGTTATCGAAGAAACGCTCGCCAGCGGGGTTGATGTTTTTCTTGATATTGACTGGCAAGGTGCACAGCAAATCCGTCAGAAAATGCCCGCCGCCCGCAGCGTTTTCATTCTTCCACCTTCTAAGGAAGAGTTGCTCCGTCGCTTACGGGGGCGTGGCCAGGACAGCGAAGAAGTTATTGCCAAGCGAATGGCTCAAGCTGTCGCGGAAATGGAACATTACAACGAATATGATTACGTCATCATCAACGATGATTTCAATACGGCACTCGCCGATTTACAATCTGTTATTCGTTCTGAGCGTCTACGATTAGATCGTCAGGCGCAGCGGCATGATGCCTTAATCAGCAAATTATTGGCAGACTGAACCAAGTTTCAGTATGATGCCCAGTCATTTATTTATCTGTGGAGTAGCACACATATGGCACGCGTAACTGTTCAAGACGCAGTAGAAAAAATTGGTAACCGTTTTGACCTGGTGTTGGTCGCTGCTCGCCGAGCACGCCAATTGCAAGTAGGCGGCAAAGATCCTCTCGTTCCAGAAGAAAACGATAAGATGACTGTTATCGCTCTGCGTGAAATCGAGCAAGGCCTTATCAACAATAAAATTCTTGATGTTCGTGAGCGTCAGGAACAGCAAGAACAAGAAGCCGCAGAAATCAAAGCCGTTTCTGCCATCGCTGAAGGTCGTCGTTAATTTTACGGTAGGTCTGCCTTGTATCTGTTTGAAAGCCTGAATCAGCTGGTTCTGAAATATTTGCCTGAAGATCAAATCGATCTGCTAAAACAGGCCTATGTTGTTGCACGGGATGCCCACGAAGGGCAAACCCGTTCCAGCGGTGAGCCATACATTACTCATCCTGTCGCTGTTTCCTGTATTTTGGCCGAAATGCGCCTTGACCATGAAACACTCATGGCAGCACTTCTGCACGATGTTATTGAAGATACGCCAACGACGTTTCAGGATATAGAACAGTTATTTGGCACGGCCGTCGCCGGATTGGTGGAAGGGGTATCCAAACTGGATAAACTGAACTTCCGAGACAAAAAGGAAGCTCAGGCCGAAAACTTCCGCAAAATGATCATGGCAATGGTGCAGGACATCCGCGTCATTTTGATCAAGCTGGCAGACCGCACACACAATATGCGAACCCTTGGCTCCCTGCGCCCCGATAAACGGCGGCGCATTGCGAGGGAAACGCTG
Organism: Xenorhabdus sp. PB62.4; assembly: GCF_014467285.1. NCBI lineage: Bacteria > Pseudomonadati > Pseudomonadota > Gammaproteobacteria > Enterobacterales > Morganellaceae > Xenorhabdus > Xenorhabdus sp. PB62.4. The sequence goes on from NZ_NKHR01000020.1 coordinate 54,365, forward strand.
GAAATTTATAGCCCTTTGGCCCACCGTCTGGGTATCCATCACCTGAAAACGGAACTGGAAGAGCTTGGGTTTGAAGCCCTGTATCCCAATCGTTACCGCGTCATTAAAGAGGTCGTCAAAGCCGCCCGCGGTAATCGTAAGGAGATGATCCAAAAAATCTTGTCGGAAATTGAAGGCAGGTTAACGGATGCTGGCATTGAGTGTACTGTCAGTGGTCGCGAGAAACATCTCTACTCTATCTATCGTAAGATGCACCTGAAAGAACAGCGTTTCCATTCCATCATGGATATTTACGCTTTTCGGGTCATCGTCAATAATCTTGATACCTGCTACCGCGTACTGGGGCAAATGCACAGCTTATATAAGCCCCGCCCCGGCAGAGTAAAAGATTATATTGCAATCCCTAAGGCCAACGGCTACCAATCTCTGCATACTTCCCTTATTGGCCCGCATGGGGTTCCTGTTGAAGTCCAGATTCGTACTGAAGATATGGATCAAATGGCGGAAATGGGGGTTGCGGCACACTGGGCTTATAAAGAACAGGGAGAATCCGGTACAACCGCACAAGTTCGTGCTCAACGCTGGATGCAAAGCTTGTTGGAGCTTCAACAAAGTGCCGGCAGTTCTTTTGAATTTATTGAAAGCGTGAAATCTGATTTGTTCCCCGATGAGATTTACGTTTTTACCCCTGAAGGGCGAATTGTTGAATTACCTGCGGGAGCGACCCCTGTCGATTTTGCCTATGCCGTCCATACAGATATCGGCCATGCCTGCGTAGGCGCACGTGTTGATCGTCTGCCATATCCTCTTTCACAGACGCTGAGCAGTGGGCAAACTGTCGAAATCATCACAGCACCCGGTGCACGTCCTAATGCTGCATGGCTGAACTTTGTCGTCAGTTCCAAGGCGCGCGCCAAGATCCGTCAGTTATTGAAAAATCTGAAACGGGATGATTCTGTTGGGTTGGGTCGCCGTTTGCTCAACCATGCACTGGGTAACGGAACAAAAATCACCGATATACCACAGGAAAATATCGACAAAGAGCTGGCAAGAATGAAGCTTGCGACTTTGGATGATTTACTGGCGGAGATCGGGTTAGGCAATGCCATGAGTGTGGTTGTCGCTCGTAATTTATTACTCGGTACATCGGATAAAGAGTCAAACAACAACGGCAATACAGCTCGTAAGCTACCTATCAAAGGCGCTGATGGCATCCTGATTACCTTTGCTAAATGTTGCCGCCCAATTCCGGGTGATCCGATTATCGCTCACATCAGCCCGGGAAAAGGGTTAGTAATCCATCACGAATCCTGCCGCAATATCCGTGGATATCAGAAAGAACCGGAAAAATTCATGCACGTGGAGTGGGATAAAGATATCAATAGCGATTTTATTGCCGAAATTAAAGTTGATATGTTTAACCATCAAGGCGCTTTGGCAAATCTGACCGCTGCTATCAATGATGCAAACTCCAGCATTCAAAGCATGAATACGGAGGAAAAAGATGGCCGCGTTTATTGTGCTTTCATCAGGCTGACGACCAAAGACCGTATCCAGTTGGCGAATATCATGCGTAAGATACGTGTAATGCCAGATGTAATGCGAGTCAGCCGTAATCGAAACTAGAGGTTATGAATCCTAAACGTTACGCTCGCATTTGCCAGATGATGGCAATGCGTCAACCTGACCTGACGATTTGTTTAGAAGAAGTTCACAAACCCCATAACGTATCCGCCGTCATCCGTACTGCGGATGCGGTTGGCATCCACCAAATCCATGCCATTTGGCCCACAGAGCAATTAAGAACTCAGCTCGCTTCTGCGGCGGGCAGCAACAGTTGGGTTCAAGTCAAGACACATTCCACTGTCGAGCAAGCCATTCAGCAATTTAAATCCGATGGCATGCAGGTGCTGGCAACTCATCTTTCTGATAAAGCCGTCGATTTCCGCCAAATTGATTACACTAAACCTACCTGCATTATTATGGGGCAGGAAAAGAAAGGTATTTCAAAACAAGCTATCGCGTTGGCAGATCATGACATTATCATCCCGATGGCAGGCATGGTGCAATCACTGAATGTTTCCGTCGCATCTGCCCTGATCCTGTATGAAGCACAACGGCAACGCCAACTGGCTGGCATGTATCAGAGAGAAGAAAGCACTCTGCCCGAAGAGGAACAGCAAAAACTGCTGTTCGAAGGAGGATATCCCGTTTTGGCTGCGGTTTCCCGGCGCAAGGGCCTGGAACAACCATTGATTGATAAACAAGGGCAAATCATCGCAAGTGAATCGTGGTGGGCAGCAATGCAGGCAACGGCTGCATCATCTATACCCAATGGATTTTGAGATGCAGCACGGCGGCAGGGAAATGACAAATTCGTCGGGAACGAATTTGCCCAGCCAAAGGCTGGCCTCCGGTGAGAGGCAGGAGCCTTTCAGTCATCCCCAGGAGCATAGCTCACTATGTAACTGGGGTGAATGAACGCCGCCAACAAAGCGGCAACGTGAAAGACGACAGGTATACAAGGAAATAACTCACACCGACGGAGACATCACATGAAAGGCCAACTACTTGATGCCATCCCCTTAACCACTTTACATGGTGTTGGAGCCAATCAGGTCACTAAGCTCGCCAAATTAGGGTTGGTCAATCTACAGGATTTACTGCTGCACCTCCCCCTACGTTATGAAGATCAAACCCGTCTGTACACTATTAATGAGTTACTACCTGGCATTTATGCTACGGTAACGGGTAAAGTATTGCATACCAATGTCGTTTTTGGACGCCGGCGCATCATGACCTGCCAAATCAGTGATGGCACCGGCATATTGACCCTGCGTTTCTTCAATTTCACCGCCGCCATGAAAAATAATCTGGCCGAAGGAAAGCACGTGGTTGCCTATGGTGAAATCCGTCGTGGGAATCAAGGGCCGGAGATCATTCATCCTGAATATAAAGTTCAGCAACACGCCAATCGTGTCCAGTTGCAAGATACATTAACGCCTATCTATCCCACAACAGAGGGAGTGCGCCAAACAGCACTGCGCAAGTTGATCGATCAGGCATTAGAGATATTGAAGACCTGTGCCATTAATGAATTGCTGCCGGAAGAATTCAGCCGGAAGATGATCAGCCTGCCCGATGCGTTGTATACGTTGCATCGTCCTCCACCGGATATCTCCCTGACTGATTTGGAAAATGGCCGACATCCGGCTCAACGTCGGTTAATTCTGGAAGAATTGCTGGCACATCATTTAAGTATGCTGGCAGTCAGGGCGGGAACTCAGCGCTTTCACGCCCAGCCGCTCACAGCGGATAATTCACTGAAACAACAGCTTCTCAGCCAATTGCCGTTCTCACCCACAGGGGCACAAACCCGTGTCGTTGCAGAGATAGAATACGATCTGGAAAAAAACGTCCCTATGATGCGTTTGATACAAGGCGATGTAGGATCGGGGAAAACGCTGGTGGCGGCACTGGCGGCCGTTCGCGCCATTGTTCACGGCAAGCAGGTTGCGTTAATGGCTCCCACAGAACTGTTAGCAGAACAACATGCCAATACTTTCCGCCAATGGCTTGAACCCCTCGGTATTCAAGTCGGCTGGCTGGCGGGCAAGCAGAAAGGCAAGGCTCGTCAGGCACAGCAAGAGGCGATTGCAAGTGGTCAAGTCAGCATGGTTGTTGGTACTCACGCAATGTTTCAGGAGCAAGTTAAATTCGCGGGATTGGCACTGGTTATCATTGATGAACAGCACCGGTTTGGCGTTCATCAACGCCTTGCATTATGGGAAAAAGGCCGCGAGCAAGGCTTCCACCCTCATCAGTTGATCATGACCGCAACCCCTATTCCACGCACGTTGGCAATGACTGCCTATGCGGATCTGGATACATCCATTATTGACGAACTCCCGCCAGGGCGAACGCCTGTAACAACAGTTGCCATTCCTGATACCCGCCGAAACGACATTATCCAACGCATAAAAAGCGCCTGCCTGGATGAAGGACGCCAAGCCTACTGGGTATGTACGCTGATTGAAGATTCTGACGTTTTGGAAGCACAAGCAGCACAAGCAACCAGTGAAGAACTGGCACAGGCATTACCGGAACTGAAAATTGGCTTAGTGCATGGGCGAATGAAACCCGCAGAAAAACAAAGCATCATGGAATCTTTCAAACAGGGGGAATTGCAATTGCTGGTTGCCACTACCGTCATTGAAGTCGGTGTTGATGTGCCGAATGCCAGCCTGATGATCATCGACAACCCCGAACGTTTGGGCTTGGCTCAATTACATCAGCTTCGTGGGCGTGTCGGGCGTGGAGCCGTTGCTTCACACTGTGTTCTGCTCTATAAAACCCCACTGACCAACACAGCTAAAATACGCCTGCAAGTTTTACGGGATAGTAATGATGGTTTTGTGATTGCCCAGAAAGACTTAGAGATTCGGGGGCCGGGTGAATTACTCGGTACGCGCCAAACGGGTAATGCTGAATTCAGGATCGCAGATTTATTGCGGGACCAAAATATGTTGCCTGAAGTTCAACGCATTGCCCGTTACATCCACCAGCACCACCCTGAACATGCCAAAGCGTTAATTGAACGCTGGCTGCCGGATCGCTCACAATACAGCCATGCCTAACGTAATCTATTCTATCCAATAAACAGTAAAAAAATGCCGCTGAATATATTTCAGCGGCATATTTTAGCCAAAATACCAGGCCATATCACAAACGTGTCAAATTAACCTGCAACAGATGGGAACACCGGTAACAACAGATACAGTTTGATAACAGCAGCATTAACGATATCAATAAAGAATGCCCCTGCCATCGGCACAAGCAAGAATGCCACATGTGATGGCCCAAAGCGGTCAGTAATCGCCTGCATATTCGCGATAGCCGTTGGCGTTGCGCCCAAACCAAAACCACAATGACCCGCTGATAATATTGCTGCATCATAATTTTTGCCCATCACACGATAAGTGACGAAAACAGCATACAGAGCCATTACGACTGTCTGTACAGCGAGAATAACCAGCATCGGTAGCGCAAGGGAAGCCAACTGCCACAATTTCAGGCTCATCAGCGCCATTGCAAGGAACAGTGACAAACTCACGTTACCCAATACTGAAACCGCTCGGTCAAATACCCGATAAAAACCAAGCCAAGACAGGCCATTACTGAGAATAACCCCAATAAACAGTACACATACAAATGTTGGCAATTCAAAGGCCGTACCTTGCAATTGCTTTTCAATAAAACTGCCTGCCAATAAGCAAATGGAAATCATGGCAATGGTTTCCACCATCACTAATGGCGTGATAAGCCGACCCGTATAGGGTTTCTCAAATGCCGTCGGAAGCTCTGTATCTTCTGTACCCAAACCCGGCGTTTTGGTATTTCTCACCAAAAAACGAGCAACCGGGCCACCGATCAAACCGCCCAAAACCAGGCCGAATGTCGCACAGGCCATAGCGACTTCAGTCGCATTCTCAAAGCCGTAGCGTTCTGTGAAGACTTTACCCCACGCAGCACCCGTTCCGTGCCCGCCGGAAAGCGTAATAGATCCCGCCAGCAATCCCATGAGTGGATCAAGGCCAAGCATTTTCGCCAATACGATACCCACCGTGTTTTGTACCAATAACAGGCCAACAACTACGAAGATAAAAAGGATCAAAAGTTTTCCGCCCGCTCTCAGGCTGGCAAGGTTAGCGTTCAAGCCGATTGTGGCAAAGAACGTCAACATGAGGGGTTCTTGGAGTGATAAATCAAAACCGACTTCCCAACCCGTGGTTTGTTTAACCGCCAGTAATACTAAAGCGACCAATAACCCACCTGCGACAGGTTCAGGGATTGTATATTTCTCAAGGAATGAGACTGATTGTACGAGTTTTCTTCCTAGTAACAAAACAAGTGTGGCAGCAACGAGCGTGCCATAAATATCCAGATGATACATTTATGTACCCCATCTATTGTTAAAATTATGTGAACTTAATGTGACGTTATAATCATCCTATAAAAACGCCAAGAGCAGGTAAGGGTTGGATTAGAAAGAAAATTATTAATAAACACAAGTTAAAATATTTAAAAATGTGACGAAATTAAGCCGTATCTCACAATGAAAACTTTAGGCAAACGATTGCTTTCATAGTGAAGATCATTAAAATGCGTTTCTTTGTCCCTCTGGAATTTCACTACATGGTCAATTTAACCCGTGAAGCCAACCCATCAGAAGTTCCCAACAATTCGGTTCCCAACACGGCAGATAATGAACTGCTCTATCGCCTTGAGGATAAGCCTCCTCTCCCGCATGCCTTATTTGCGGCATGCCAACATTTGCTGGCGATGTTTGTCGCGGTTATCACTCCAGCGATATTGATTTGTCAGGCGCTTGGGCTTCCTGAGCAAGATACGCAGCGCATCATCAGTATGTCCCTGTTTGCCTCAGGTTTAGCATCACTTATTCAAATTCGCTCTTGGGGACCAATTGGTTCTGGTTTGCTTTCAATTCAGGGAACCAGTTTTAACTTTGTTGCCCCACTTATCATGGGTGGCATGGCGCTGAAAAACGGAGGTGCGGATGTACCAACGATGATGGCAACCCTGTTTGGTACATTGATGGTTGCTTCAATGACCGAAGTTCTGCTATCCCGTGTACTCCATCTGGCAAGAAGGATCATTACACCGCTGGTGTCCGGTATTGTGGTAATGATTATCGGTTTGTCTCTGATCCAAGTCGGGTTAACCTCGATTGGCGGCGGTTACTCTGCCATTCAAAACGGCACATTTGGCGCTCCCGGGAATCTGCTGTTAGCAGGTATTGTCCTTGCCGTTATCGTACTGCTAAACCGCCAGAGTAACCCTTACCTACGCGTCGCGTCTTTGGTTATTGCCATGGCCATAGGCTATCTGGTGGCTTGGTACATGGATATGCTACCTTTTTCGAAATCAACGGAAGATACACCAATCGTGACAGTCCCCACACCACTCTACTATGGCCTGTCTTTTGACTGGAATCTGCTGATCCCGCTTATTCTGATTTTTATGGTGACATCACTGGAAACCATTGGCGATATCACGGCAACGTCGGACGTCTCAGAGCAACCAGTCAGAGGCCCGCTATACATGAAACGCATCAAGGGAGGCGTGTTGGCAAATGGCCTCAACTCAATGGTTTCAGCGGTCTTCAACACGTTTCCAAATTCCTGCTTTGGTCAGAATAATGGCGTGATCCAACTTACTGGTGTTGCCAGCCGCTATGTCGGTTACATTATTGCATCCATGTTGATTCTGTTGGGATTGTTCCCTGCGGTGGCAGGTTTTGTGCAACATATCCCCGAACCTGTCTTGGGAGGAGCGACGATTGTTATGTTTGGCACCATCGCCGCCTCTGGCGTCAGAATCGTTTCCCGTGAGCCACTGAATCGCCGTGCGATTATGATCATCGCATTGTCACTGGCTGTAGGTTTAGGCGTCTCTCAACAACCGTTGATTTTGCAGTTTGCCCCCGATTGGGTGAAAAACCTGCTCTCTTCGGGTATTGCGGCAGGTGGCCTGACCGCCATTTTGCTGAACCTGATTTTTCCTCAAGAAAAATAGCCGGTAAGTTTGGATGCTTGTTGTGTCCCTCCCGCTGTAATCGCGGGAGTTTTTTTGCATCCATTTTGCGTAGTTATTCGCAATATCTTTACTCACTAACCCAAAAGTACACCAATTCATATTTTTATCAGTGCCAGCTATTGAGTGCCTATCCATTTTGCGGCATAAAAGGATTTCGATTAGGAGGCCATGCTGAGGTGCGTTCATGAAGTGGTTAGGGAAATTTTTTGTCACACTTATATTGTTGCTGATTTTAGCAATGATAGTTATCTATGTTGTTATTCAAACCCACTGGGGAGCTAAACAGTTAAGTCAGTGGCTCAGCAAGCAAGGACATTACCAAATCAACATTACGGGCATCAGCCATAGTTGGCGGCAACCTGCCACCCTGACATTAATCCATGCGGATATCAGTGATAAACAGAGTCCCTTTTCACTCAATGCCAAAACCATCAACCTTGATTTTAAGTGGCAGGATCTGCTGACATCCCAGAATCTTCATCGTCTGACACTGCAACAGGGAACCCTGATATTATTATCAGGAAGACCGTCAGCAAACCAATTTCCTCTTCCGTTACAAGCTGATATTTTGCAACTGAACCAGATGAATGTTCAGTTAAACAACCCGAATACTGGCATTCAAGGAAAAAATATTACTGGTGGCATTACGCCTTGGGTTCCTACTGTGGAAAACCCGTTTGGTAACGGGAAATATCAATTCAGCGCCTCTGAAATCCGTTTAAATGATATTCCGGTTGAAAATGTCATTGTGCAAGGCAGTTATCAGGATAAGATCCTGACTGTCGATGCGTTCGGCGCAACATTCCTACAGGGTGCTATTTCTGGTGACGGTCAGCGGTTGCCGGACGGCAGTTGGAAATTGAACAATATCCTAATCAGCGATATTCGCTGGCAATCGCCGATGGCACTGAGCACATTGAAGGAAAAAATCAGCTATCTTCCCGCTACTTACATTAAAGACCTCAATATCACCAATGCCAAGATGCAAGGCTCAAACTGGTCAGTCGATTATTTAGATGGCACCGTCAAAAATTTGGGGCTGGTTAATGGCAGTTGGGAGGCTGAAGATGGGTTGATTGATTTTAATGCGATGAATATGGCATTCAATAATGCACAGTTCAGCGACACGCTTGGGAAACTCCGTTTTTCTGATGATATTTTTACCATTGCTCATCTGACAACCCATTATCAAAAGGGATTGTTTAATATCCAGTCTCAGTGGGATCGCAAAAACCGCCAACTGACTATCAAGAATAGCGCTGTAACCGGGTTACTTTATATCCTGCCAGAAGAATGGCTCAACAATTTCAGAAAAACCGCACCAGAATGGATTTCAGGACTGCAATTAAATGACATTACCATCAATAATACTCTGCTGATTGATGCCAATCCCGGTTTTCCGTTCCAGTTAACCACTCTTTCAGGTCATATTGATACGATGGATATTCTGAAAAATGGCAACTGGGGATTGTGGAATGGTAAAGCCTATCTGCAAGCCACCGGAGGAACATTCAACAAAATTGAGATTGCGCGCCCTTATCTGCAACTGCACGCTACAGATGGCAAGGTAACTATTGATAAATTAGATGCCTTCACAGGTGACGGGCTGCTAAAAATGACCGGAACCGTTGAACAACTCCCTTCCCAAATCCCTTTTAATCTCAATTTCACAGGAATGAATGCGGATTTGAATATCCTGCCACAATGGGGTTGGATACCGCTCAATATCCAAGGAGAAGGAAATTTCTCACTGGCAATTACTGGTAACCTCTCTGCTGATGATATTAAAGGAACAATCAATGGCACATTGAATGCCGAAAATAAATCATCAGACAAAGAGTCACAGTCTATTGAGCAAGGTTTGATTTCAACGAGTCGCTGTACCCCGACGACAGCACATTCTCCTGTAGAAAGCCCGGATGCGGGACACGCTACAGCAGATAATCACTCTGCAATCGAGAGCCAAAACTGCGAGAAAATCAAGCTGTAGCAAAACGTTCGGGTGGCATAACAATATAAGTGCCGGTGAATACGCTACCAACTCCGTGTTCACCGCTAACCTGCACTTCCAGTGTTACACGTGCTTTATTGCCCCGGGCAAGGCGGGCCAGATCACCACTCATGTTATTAAAATCCGCACTTGCACTGGGGCGCCCGGTAATCGGCTGCCGGTAACGCATATTGGCATCCACTAAAATGATGTCTCCGCCCAGTTGGCGCTCCTGTAACAGCAACCAAATCAGCCCCCATGCCGTTAAAGTGGCCTGTGAAAACAAACTGCCGGCGAAAATAGTGTGGTGTGGGTTTTGGTTTCCGGCTTCAGGCATCGTTGTGATAAAACGCTGCCCTGTATACTGAGTGATACGAAGCCCCATCTTTTCACTCAGGGGAATATGTTTATGCCATGCTTGTTGCAATTCGGCACACCAGTCAGGACGATGCAGAATATCATCAAGGCTTACGATAGGTTTGATCATGAGAAAGTGGTTAATCGGTGACGCCTTGGCGCCATTGATCAGGCCACGGTTTTGAAAACCCAATTTATCGAAGAAATCAACAGCATCTTCCCGTGCGCTACAAACGACCCGTTTCACCCCTTCCTGTCTGGCTACAGATTCCAAAGCCATCGCAATCAGTGTACCCAGCCCTTTCCGCTGAACATGGGGATGTACAGCCAGAAAACGGATAGCACCTTCATTATCCGCATTGATATATAAGCGCCCAACAGCAAGCGGACTACCATGTTCATCCACCACCATTTGATGATGAGCCATAGAATCGTAACCATCTTTCTCTGAACCAATAGGCTGGTGAAGCGGCTTACGCAGCATCTCCCAGCGAAATTGGTAATAGGTTTCCAACTCTTGTTCTGTTTGAGGTACTCTCAGGTGGTACATAGAAACAGCCCCTTCTCTTGTGTGTTGTCATGTATAATCAGGGAAACGTATGCAGCACACCGTGGGTTATTAGCGTAATTTATTGTATTGTCTTAAAAATCAATCCATTGAAATATTCCACCCACTTCACACTTGCAGCCAGAAAGTTACCGGCCCGTCATTTGTCAAACTGACTTTCATGTCTGCGGCAAATTTCCCCATTTCTGTTTTTACACCAGTTACACGGCACTGTTCAACAAAATAGCGATAAAGTTCATCCGCTTTTTTAGGTTCAGCGCCACCAGAAAAGCTTGGCCTTAAGCCTTTCTGGGTATCCGCAGCCAATGTAAATTGGGACACAACCAGCAAACTGCCTTGAGCTTGTTGAACATTCAGATTCATTTTTCCCTGCTCATCACTGAATACCCGATATCCCATTATTTTTTCGCATAATCGCCGGGCTTTTTGCGGGTTATCGTCTTTTTCAACACCCAATAACACCAGTAATCCCTGTCCAATTTCCCCAATAGTTTCACCTTCAACAACAACCTTTGCCTGTGTTACACGCTGAATGAGTCCGATCATTTTTCTTGCCTGTTATCCTTGCCCTATTGGGCAAGGAGGGTGGAGGAAAATATCTCCCGCAATAAGCGAAAGATATTAAGTGTCTGTGGGAAGTGAAAAATCATGCCTTTTAAAATACTCAGGAACGACGCTCCTGTCAGTCACATGGATTGCATTGATTCCTGATTTTCTCGCAGCTTCAACGTTTCCAAAAACATCATCAAAGAATACCGCTTGCTCTGCCGTCACATCCTCAGTTTCCAGCACATATTTAAAAACGTCAGGATCCGGTTTACGCATACCTAGATCTTGAGATAAATAAAGGAAATCCGTTGATGCTGCAATCTCTGGGTAACGCACAGGCCAGTAATTAAAATGCAGACGATTTGTATTTGACAGTACAACCACACGATGCGTTTGAGCACGCAATTTATTCATTAATTCAATGACTTCTTGCCTGATACCAATAAAAACCGCATTCCAGCCTTCTTCAAACTGTTCAAAACTGAGCGAAACTTCCATTTCATCGCACATCATTTCTGCAAATTGCCTGTCACTGATTTGCCCACACTCGTGTTTTTCAAAGAGTTCACCCAATGAAAATTTCGGTGTCAGTGTTGCCAGTGGCGTTCCACTCAAATTACTCCAGACAGCCAGTACCCTTTTAAAATCAATATCAATAATCACATTACCCATATCGAAAATATACAGCATAATCCCTCCTGACTGATGCTTATTGTTTGGTACTTTTATCATAATCTTGTTAAGAAAAAAGGATGAGTAGACAAAAAAATAAGCAAATTATTTTTTGCCGGAGGGTTGTTGAATTTCATGAGTCGCAACTGAAGCCCTGACTCGTTGTACAGGCAGATTTACCAGGAATAGATGGCAGAGAAGATGCTGTGGGATATTATAAAAAACTCAGGGTGCCGAAACACCCTAAGCTATTTGCATTCAATCGGTCACACGTAATGTGTCGCCAAGAAATTAAACTTCTTTGCTACGACTTGCGCGACGACGATCGTTTTCAGTCAAATGACGCTTACGCAGACGAATTGACTGCGGAGTAACTTCAACCAGTTCGTCGTCATCAATAAACTCTAACGCCTGTTCCAACGTTTTCTTGATATGCGGAGACAGTGTTGTCGCTTCATCGGTTCCTGACGCACGCACGTTAGTCAGTTTCTTACCAGTCAGACAGTTAACAGTCAGGTCATTAGAACGTGAGTGAATACCGATGATTTGGCCTTCATACACTTCAGTACCGTGGCCGAGGAACAACTTACCACGCTCCTGCAAACCATACAGAGCGTAAGCAACGGCTTTACCCTGTCCGTTGGAAATCAGTACACCATTCTGACGGCGGCCAATCTCACCCGGGCGGATATCGTCGTAGTGGCTGAATGTTGCGTACAGCAGACCTGTACCGGAAGTCATGGTCATGAATTCAGTACGGAAGCCAATCAGACCACGGCTTGGGATCACGTAATCCAGACGAACACGGCCTTTGCCATCTGGCAACATGTCACGCATTTCGCCTTTACGCTCACCCAGTGCCTGCATCACGTCACCCTGATGCTGCTCTTCGATATCCAGAGTTACCTGCTCAAAAGGTTCCTGCTTACGGCCATCAATTTCACGGAAAATAACTTTCGGACGAGAAACTCCCAGTTCAAAACCTTCACGACGCATATTCTCGATCAGAACAGACAGGTGCAATTCACCACGGCCTGATACACGGAAAGCATCCGGATCTTCGGTTTCTTCAACACGCAGTGCAACGTTGTGAACCAGCTCTTTTCTCAGACGATCAAGGATCTGGCGTGAAGTCACGTACTTACCTTCACGACCACAGAATGGTGAAGTGTTTACGCAGAAATACATGCTTACGGTAGGCTCATCAACCGCCAGTGCTGGTAATGCTTCAACCGCATTGACTTCACACAGGGTATCGGAGATGTTCAGGTCACCCAGACCAGTAATCGCGATGATATCACCTGCTTCCGCTTTATCAGACTCAATGCGGTCCAGTCCCAGGTGGCTGAAAACTTTACCGACTTTACCGTTACGAGTTTTACCTTCGCTGTCGATGAGGGTGATGTTTTGGTTTGGTTTTACCGTACCGCGTTTGATACGACCAATACCGATAACCCCGACATAGTTGTTGTAATCCAGCTGAGAAATTTGCATCTGGAATGGGCCATCAAGATCAACCTTAGGTGGTTCTACGTGCTCAACGATTGCTTGATACAGCGGAGTCATATCTTCAGCCATATCAGTATGATCGTTACCCGCAACCCCCATCAACGCAGAAGCATAAATGATTGGGAAATCCAGTTGCTCATCTGTTGCACCGAGGTTCACGAACAGGTCGAATACCTGATCCACAACCCAATCAGGACGTGCGCCAGGACGGTCAACTTTATTGATAACCACGATAGGCTTCAAACCATGAGCAAAAGCTTTTTGGGTTACAAAGCGAGTCTGTGGCATTGGGCCATCCATCGCATCAACCAGCAGCAGAACACTGTCTACCATTGACATTACACGCTCAACCTCACCACCAAAGTCGGCGTGGCCTGGGGTATCTACGATATTGATGCGGTAATCATTCCATTTGATAGCAGTGTTTTTTGCAAGGATAGTGATACCACGTTCTTTTTCCAGATCATTGGAATCCATCACGCGCTCAGTAGTTGCAGCACGCTCACCGAAAGTACCGGACTGTTGCAGAAGTTTATCAACCAGCGTGGTTTTGCCATGGTCGACGTGAGCGATGATGGCGATATTTCTTAAGTTATTAATTGACAAGTATTTTTACCGTTTTTACTATTTGAAGGAATATTACATGGATGCAGCGTGGCAGTACGCCGCTGTATTCATCTAACACAAATATGCTGCTATTTTACACGTTATAGCTACAGAGTGAAATAAATGTGAGATACATCACTTTGGGGATAGCTCTGTAAGGGCTGTAAATCTGATGGATAAACCGATTTGAAGGTTCGGTTAACACGCCTGTTCCCATTAGATGCTTATGATATTTATACTGTTTTACCTTCATACTATTTAATCTTTACTTATCGAGATTGAAAACTCATGGAATGATTATTATTTCAAGTTATCACATCAATCATAAATAAAGGCCATTTTAAAAATAAACAGCCATAATTTTCACCTTAATTTCATGCTAATAAAACAACTTCACTCGAAGTATATAGTAAAAAAATGAAAATAACCATTCATCTGCTATTAATCAGAGTTTGAATTCATATAAATTAAAACTAGCCGCAGTGATAGATTATTTTCATTGGAAGTCACTCAATATATTACCTATTCTGAATAACGACAACCTCATAATGAATACGAAAAATCATTCATACTACTACTTATTATGAAGATAATTACATATTAATATCAAAAGGAAATTCCATGTCTACTGAAAAATATTTATTAGATGCGCCTGTTTTACCTCAATCCCAAAATGGTATTTTAGATAAGTCCAAAATATCAGGGGAAATTAAGGTTAACGTTCCTAAATACTTAGGATACTCAAAATATGATAAAATCCATCTTTGGTTTGGTTCTGAACAAATAAGTAAAACACATATTTTAAATAATCCAGAGAATCCAGAAGATCTTGAGAGTTTTCTTTCGTTCTATTTCAACATAGATGAGATCCCAGAAGGAAATTATGCTGTCACTTATTCAATCATAAATGTATTCAACGAAGGCCGTAAGTCAAATTCAACAAACGTACAGGTTGTTGATAGTATCAGTTCAGTTTCTTTTTCTGCACCAACAATTAAAGGACTTGATGATGAAAAAACTTTAGATTTGTCAAAAATCGTGATGAGAATTCCAGCATACCCAGATATAAAAATTGGGGATCGTATAACAGGCTATATTGATAATTCCGTAAGTATTTTAACCATAGATAAAATAAGTGATTACTACGATTTGAGTTTTTCCATAAATAACCTCCAAGATGGATATAAGACGGCAAAATATGACGTGAATGGTCTACTATCACAGAGCATGTCCTTTAAATTTATTAAATGATTTACTTCATCAATTATTAACTATATTCAAAATTATAACATCCTATATAAGTGTCATTTATTTTTTGAATGATACTTTATAAAGCTAAGGTTTGTAAATTAAAATATTAGGACTCCTATAAGCCACTATTGTACCCATTAAAAAATTGACCTTTTGTAAGTCAATGCAAAAGGTCAATAAAAAACTCAACGAAAAAAAATTAATATTAAAAATGTTATTATTATAATAACTGTGATTTAATCATCAACCATCATCATTCACAGTCTAAATATGTCGAAGGAGGAACGGTATCAATCTGACCTTTCCAAGTCTGACTAACAATATTATCAGAATCTATGTTCACGGTATAATAGAAATAAATTTCCCCGTGATGAAAATTATCAAATGAATCATTACCAGCAAGATATGTTTGTGGTATGCCTATTAAGTGCTCAAGAAAAATTAATTGCAAATTGATCACCATAACCTTCCAATAACGTATTTAGCTCATACTCCATGGTATCTTGAGTCCAGGTGATAAAACGTCGCCAGTGATATTTGGCTTGTTTCC
>NZ_NKHR01000021.1:0-66463 GCF_014467285.1 Xenorhabdus sp. PB62.4
AAGGAGACAACCGTTTGACATTTTTAGTGCTAGATAATGCGCGTATCCACCATGGGATCGCGGAAAAAACCAGACATCGCTGGTTACGAGAGCACAACCTGCTTTTACTTTATCTTCCCGCCTACAGCCCAGAGCTGAATCTGATTGAAATCGTCTGGAAACAAGCCAAATATCACTGGCGACGTTTTATCACCTGGACTCAAGATACCATGGAGTATGAGCTAAATACGTTATTGGAAGGTTATGGTGATCAATTTGCAATTAATTTTTCTTGAGCACTTAACTCAGATTTTATCTGATGAATCCGCTTAAATACCCTTAAAAGCCCGAAAATCTCCATGGAATTTTAAGTTATTATTTTGCAGGTTGGTAATTTCTCCTGAAAATTGGAGTAATCATAGCTTCTCTGCCTATTATTTATAGTTTTTTATCATACTGAAACTTGAAAACCTTCAGCCCTCAATTTTATATTCCATCAAAAATAAACTATAAAGAAAATATGATAGTTTCACTTTTATTCTTTTCTGTATAATCACGGGAGCTTGTCAAACAGTGGGCTGAAAGTGCGGATTTTCATCAAGGCTCATTGAAGCCGAATACATGTTTGCAACTATGCTGTCAGAAAATTTTATTCCCCAGTTTGAATTGTGCCGGTGTCCATCTTATTGACTTAATTAGATGTATTAAATACAGGATAATGATAATCTTGTAAAAATAGCGGTGAATTTTCACCGCTATTTTTTATAGGTATCTAAATTCTATTAGAAACGAATTTCTGCGCCCATAACGTAAGTTCGGCCGCGGGCGGTTTGGGTAGTTGCATCACTAGCTCCCATATGAGCAGAAGAATTCATACGATTTAGTGCGTCAGCATAGTTTCTATTGGTTAAATTTTGCACGGACAATTTAACCAATATATTTTTATTAATTTGGTAATCTGTGTATAAATCGATAACAGTCGGTATCTTATCATCCTTAATCATCTTTATTTGATTTCCATTCTCTGCATCCAGTTCAATTTCAGGATCTTGGTGATAAGATTTGCCTGTATATGTCACAATAGCCCCAAGACGCATTTTTTCATCTAACAAACGAATACCTGTATCTAATGTAAGATATCGTTCCGGTAACTGAGAAGCAGGACTCGCCCCAAAATCAGATGTTGCTCTAGAAGTTGGCTGCTGTGTTTTTTGCTGACTATAAGCTAATGAACTATAAAATACGCCCGCATTATAGTTTGCTGACAATTCATAACCACTCATATTGACCGGAGCTAAGCTATTGGTATAAATAAAAATATTGAAATTTTTCTTATGATAATCTTTTGGTTCTAGGGATCCATCATCCAAACATATTTTCCCTGTCGCACATAATACATAAGAACCACTTTTGATGTAGTTTTTAATCTTAGTATGAAAATATGCTGCTTTTAGATGGAATGCATCCCCGTCTACAAGCAGATTTGGGCGATAACTATTAAAACCAATTTGATAAGTATCCGATTTCTCTCCTTTCAAGAATGGATTCACAGAAGCTCCTGCTTCATTGGAATAGAAAACTTCCTGAGCATTTGGTGCCCTCATTGAGCGCGTATAACTTACGAATGGCTGAAATGCAGGTGTAATTTCTGCCGATAATAAAATATTTGGGTTAAATCCTCGTGACTTTATATTTAATAATGCTTCCCCCTGAGGAAAACAGTCTAACAATTCATCACAAGCTGGTTTTATTCCTTTTAAACTAGATTCCAAATAGCTTAGTCCTAAATCAGCAGTATAAATCCCCCGTTCAATTTTCAACCTGCTATAAATACTGGTAATATTTTGTTTTCCACTTGGTGAAAAGACATTATTTTTTTCCGTAGATTCCTTTTCATCAGCCAGCCCAATACCTGTTTTTTTAGTATACTCAGTACGCATCAATTTACTACCTAAGGTAAATGCAAAATCAATATCGGCATAATCAAATCTGCTTGTATTTTTAATATTAATAGAGTCAGATTTATTACGTGATTCACTTCTACCTAAGCCACTTAAAGCCTTACCCTGAAAATCTTGAATTCCTTTTCCAGTGCTAAGCAAAATTTCCGTATCAATCAATTCACTAAATGGTGTGTAATGATATTTTAGATAATAATCATAGCTATCAATATGACGCATATTAAATTTATTATGATAAAAACGTCCAGATAGCTCTAGATCATGAAAGTCATTTGGTTTAATATTTAATTTCATCAATTGAGAGTTAGGTTTTTGTTTGAATGTATTTCTTGTACCAAATTCCTCACTACTAATACCATCAGCATTTCTATAATGAGCATCAATATTGTGTCCACTAAAAGCGAATAGAGCCCCCAAAGAACCTTCTGAATTGAATGCCTGTGTTTTTCCTGCAACAGCCATCATACCACTTCGGCCGATGCCATTGTTGCCATATGTCCATTTAGTACGGACTCCCAAATTGTTGCCGTCGAATACGACATCATCAACACCAATAGTACGGAAGTTAGCACTTCCCACTAACGCGTTGATTGAATCCTCATCACCAGCCTGCCCACGATTAATATCCGTACGGATAATAAAATTAGGGTCAATCAAAGCGCCAAACTGGTTATAAGGTTGTTGCCCATGTGCAAACTCGCTCGGTGATGTGCCATAAAAAGTCTGGCTGATACCATCCACCATCATATTAACGCGACCAAAACCACTTAAGCCACGGATATTAACGCTCACTGTTCCCTGACTCACATCCATTTGAGTATAAGTTCCCGGCAGACTGCGCAGTACTCTATCCATAGATTCCAGTTTATTATCTTCTCCTACAGAACTGTAAGCACCCGGCTTTTCCATTGCCTCAATCTGGGGAGCATTATTATTATCCTGAGCACCTGAAACTTTCAGGCTGCTGAACCGCATGACTTTTTCTTTTTTATTGTCATTCGTATTTTCAGCATAAGCGATTCCTTGAAGCCCGATTAATACTGCGCTGGCTCCAGCTATTTTTGCCACAATTTTCATTACCATCATCCTAAATAGAAGAACATTTATTGCTGCTTACATTTATTGTTGCTTACATCGGTTCGTAAGTTTGTGTATAAAACACCTCTGGCACTGGTAAAAAATTATCAGCGCCAGAAGTTATAAATATTTTTATTAATTTTTTAATTCTGGAAAATAAGTTTTAGCATCATCTAACATTAATAGAAAACTATAATCAAAGGCAATGTCATTCAGGCGATTAAAACGCCCTGGTTTTCCACCATGTCCGGTATCCATATTAGTCTCTAACAATACCAGACTGTCGCCTTGTTTCATTTCCCTTAATTTCGCAACCCATTTTGCCGGTTCCCAATATTGCACTTGGGAATCATGCAAACCTGTTGTCACTAATAAGTGAGGATAACGCTGATGTTTAATATTGTCATAAGGGCTATAAGATTTAATACGGAAGTAATCCTCTTTATTATTTGGATTACCCCACTCTTCATATTCACCTGTTGTCAATGGAATAGATGAATCAAGCATTGTTGTCAAAGAATCCACAAAAGGCACTTTCGCAATGACTCCCCGGTATAATTCTGGTGCCTGGTTAATAACCGTGCCCATTAATAAACCACCTGCGCTGCCACCTTCTGCATAAACCCGCTTGCTATTTCCGTAGCCATCAGCAATCAGTTTTCTGGTAGCATCAATAAAATCGTGGAAACTGTTCATCTTGTTTTCGAGTTTACCTTGCAGATACCAGTTCTTGCCCAAATCGCCGCCACCACGAACATGCACCAAAGCATAAACAAAGCCACGATCCAGCAAACTCAACAATGCTGAACTGAAATAAGGATCCATGCTGATGCCATAAGAACCATAACCGTAAATCAAGATCGGGTTTTCACCATTCTTGAACAGGGACTTACGATATACCAGAGATACGGGCACCTCCACTCCGTCGCGGGCTTTTACCCAAATACGCTGGCTTTCATAATTTTCCTTGTTGAAACCTTTAACTTCCTGCTGCTTCAATAATTCACGTTCACCTGTTTCCATGTTCCACTGGAACACTGAACTTGGCGTGGTCATGGATGAATAGCTATAGCGCAATAAATGGGTATCTGGCTCTGGGTTATAACTTATCGATGCCATATAGGCCGGATCATCA
The DNA here is from genome assembly GCF_014467285.1 of Xenorhabdus sp. PB62.4. NCBI lineage: Bacteria > Pseudomonadati > Pseudomonadota > Gammaproteobacteria > Enterobacterales > Morganellaceae > Xenorhabdus > Xenorhabdus sp. PB62.4. The sequence goes on from NZ_NKHR01000021.1 coordinate 4,153, forward strand.
AATGAAACGCGTTTTTCCTGCTGCGTTTTCCAATCAATCTGACGAATTGATGACAATCCTTTGGTACGCTCCTGTACTACCAGCCAGTTATTGAACAATTCAAAATTTTCCAGATCCGTGTTTTCTTGTGGTGCAATCACCGTTTCCCACGGCTTATCACTAGCTTCTGTACGATATAAGCCAAACAGTGGATTTTCATGGTTGGAACGAATATAAAATTGCCCGCGGAAATGGTCGAGATCGTACTCACGCCCCGCCTGACGGGCAGAGAAAACCTGTGGTTCCGATTGCGGATTATTGGCATCAATCAAGCGATACTCTGAAGTCGAATAACTGACACTCGAGATCAAAATATAGTCGCGCGAAGTACTGTCTGAAATCGACAGATAGAAACGATCATCGTCTTCCTGATAGACCTTTTTATCCTGCCGGGTATCAGTACCATATTGATGGTGGAATAACTGATAAGGCAGCAACGTTTGGGGATCTCTGCGTACATAAAACAATGTCTCGCCATCATTTGCCCACAAAATATTGCCGGACGTGTTGTCGATGACATTGTTCTGCCAGTCAGCACCATCAAGATTTTTAAATGAAACCTGATAGTTACGACGACCTTGGATATCTTCTGCCACAGCAATGCGCTTGTTATCCAGCGTCACCGCAAGTCCACCAATTTGATAAAATTTATGGCCCTTTGCCCGCTCATTGCCATCAACCATGACCTGCCAATCAGTTGAATCATCAACGGGCTTGCGCTGGTAGATTGGGAAATCTTTTCCTGCCTCATAAACGGTACGATAAACATACCCGTTATAGGTATAAGGAACTGACTGATCTTCTTTATTCATTCGATCAGTCATTTCTTTATACAGAGTTTCACGCAGTTCCTGACCTGATTTCAGCATCTGCCCGGTATACTGATTTTCAGCCGTTAAATAATCAATAACATTTTTGTCCTGACGGTTATCATCACGCAGCCAATAATAATTATCGACACGGGCATCCCCGTGATTTTCCATTTTATGCGGCTGTTTTGTGGCCATAGGTGGCAACATACTTTTCTCCATTGCGATAGCGGTAAAACTATGACTCAATAAACTACCACCTAGCAAAAAACCGAGCATTATTCTTTTACTGTGTGCTGTTCTTTTGGTTGGCCTTTTCGTATTCGATGAAAGTACCGTCTTATACTGTGACATGCCATCAATCCTGCGTTTTTATTGAGATAAAGAAAACTCCACTGGCAGTTCAACCGTAACCCTGCCATTGATTAAAATAACATCAGGTGGTGCAGGTAAAGGCTGCGCCCTTTCCAATACCATCCTTGCTTCTCTGTCCAGAGAGTTAGTCCCTGAACGTCGTGTTAACTCACTGTCAATCAGGGCGCCCAACTGATTGACGGTAAATTTCACCATTGGGCGCCCTGTTCGCTTTCTTCTCTGGGCATCTTCTGGATATTTTTTGTAGCGGTTCAAATGCCCGGTCACTTCTGCCTGCCAAACCGCTCTGGCATCGGCAATGGCATTAGAATTACTTTCATAGGATGCTGCTGTACGAACGGTTACATTATTCGCCGTTGCACTACTGGTTGTTGGTGCTACGGTGCTGCGCGACTTTTCACTCTCCTGTTCTTTGGCTTTCACTCGTTTGACAGGCTGTGTTTTTTTCGGTGCATCTTGTTCTTTCTGTTTTTTCTTTTGCTTGTTGACTAAAAGCAAAGCATTTTCGTTTACATCCAGCTTGGGCATGTTTATTTCATCAACCTTGCTTTCCTGCTGCTTACTGGTAACAGATAGCTGCTGTTCAATGCCAATCGGCTGGTTTTGTATTTTATGTATTGCTTCTGTCTGTGTTGATAGTTCCACCATCACCGCAGGCGGAGGCAACAGCTCTTCTATATCAACGTCCTTTGGTTTGTAGACGAGCCAGCCTACCAACAAAGCATGGAGTGTGATCGCGGCGAGAAAGGATTTTGTCACGTGACCAGTGTGAGCATTTTGATAAGCGGTATACGTCAACATTTCTTATAGCACATTATGTCAATAATAAATGGAGATGAATGATAATCAATTCAATATATAAATGAAAACTATTTTTATTTATTAGTTATTCACATCCTTGTGATACTTAACATTATTTGGTTACTTTTTCGCTCACTTTTGGGGTAAACCAGACAAAATCAGCATAATCGTTGTTCAAAGAAACGCCTTGTTCTGCAATCACAAACACAGCCACTTTTTCATTTGGCACTATTTTTTTCATATGCTGAGGAGCACCCATTGCTTTTACTGCGTGATATCCGCCCGCAAATAACAACGCTGGTGATGGTGCCTTGGCCAATTGTTCTGCCATTCGCTGATCACGCATTTGTTGAATTTTGCTCATCGCAGAGAGATGTTGTTCATCGATATTTCCACCATGGGAATTTTTGATGGTTTCTTCAATGCGTTTTTTAACATCATCAGAAACCAGTGAAGTTCTATCTCCGGCCCTGTGATCTTTGTACGCCTGATCGATTTCACTACGAGTCAGATTTGCCGCAAGTAATGGGTAAGGTGCTCTCATTAACTCCATCACCAAATCACCATACCATTTCCATGGCCAGCCTTGATGCCATGCCAATAATGTCTGGACCCGCTCACCCCTGACAATCGGGTTCCCTTGCAACCAACTTTTAACTTTATTGACCTTTTCTTGCTGGCTTGGATCAATCATTTCCAGTAAGACGGAACCGTGAGGACGTTTTTTTCCAAGTTGTTGCACCAGCCATAACTCGATCTGGTGATGGTAGGGATTGTCATGTTTTTCACCAACAACAACACGAGGATAGCTCGCCAATTGTTCAAGCAGGTCATCGGGGGTTATGGCCTTCCCTGTTTTCATATCAAGTACTGCCCCGGAGTACATTAATTCATCAGGAAGAATTTGAAGTGTCGCTTGAGGGGTATTTTGAGCATCATTTGGCGCAATAGCACAACCACCAAGTAATAACGAACAGGCCAGAAAAGTCGATTTTATGCAGGCAGATGTTTTCATATTTATTCATTATCAAAAGAAAAATTGCCCGCATATTATAGATAATGAGAATTATTTACAAATAAAAATACCCTGTTAAGCATAGACTTAACAGGGTCGCTCTCTCTTTTGTTCCGGCCTCATGAATAGGCCGGAACAATAAATGGTTATTTTTTAGAGAGGATTGGTTTGCGCTTCAACCGCCGCCAATGCCACCATATTCACGATACGACGCACGGAAGCAATGGGTGTCAAGATATGGATAGGTTTTGCTACTCCCATCAGGACCGGGCCTACAGTTACCCCATCCGAGCTAGTAACACGCAGTAAGTTATAGCTGATACGGGCAGCTTCCATATTTGGCATGATCAACAAATTCGCAGAACCTTTCAGTGGGCTGTCCGGCATGATATCGCGGCGAATGCTTTCCATCAGTGCAGCATCGCCGTGCATTTCACCATCAATTTCAAGGGATGGCGCCATTTGCTGAACCAATTCCAGTGTCTTACGCATTTTTCGCGCAGAATCACAATCAGCAGAACCAAAACTTGAACGTGACAATAGCGCTACTTTAGGTTCAATACCGAAACGACGAATGGTTTCAGCCGCCATCAATGTAATTTCTGCCAGTTCTTCCGGGCTTGGATCTTCATTGACATAAGTATCAGCAATAAATGTATTCCCTGTTGGCAACATTAGGGCATTCATGGCGCCTGCGGTATGTACTCCCTGACGGAAGCCAAAAACATCTTTCACTACTCGATAATGTTCGCTGTAGCTGCCCACAGTACCGCAAATCAGGCCTTCAGCTTCGCCACGATGCACCATAATTGCACCGATCAAGGTTGGATCACCAATCACTGCACGACGGGCCTGCTCCTGAGACACACCACGACGTTTCATCATCTGGTAATATTCTTGCCAGTATTCTTTGAAACGCGGGTCATTCTCGTTGTTCACGACTTCAAAATCCTTACCGGCTTCGATATGCAGACCTTGTTTTTTAATCCGCATTTCAATAACACTTGGGCGGCCAATCAGGATAGGGAACGCCAACCCAAGAGAAACCAGTTCTTGTGTGGCATGCAATACGCGGATATCTTCCCCTTCTGCCAATACAATGCGTTTTTTCTCTTTTTTAGCTTGAGAGAAGATTGGCTTCATGAATAAGTTGGTTTTATAGACAAACTCATTAAGTTTCTCAATATATGCCCCGAAATCGGTAATAGGCCGTGTTGCAACACCAGATTCCATCGCCGCTTTCGCCACTGCCGGAGCAATTTTTACAATCAGGCGAGGATCAAAGGGTTTTGGAATAATGTAATCAGGGCCAAAGAACAGATCTTGATCACCATAGGCAGAAGCCACTTCCTGGCTTTGTTCCGCCAGTGCCAAATCTGCGATAGCGCGGACACAGGCGAGTTTCATTTCTTCATTGATGGTTGTCGCCCCAACATCCAATGCGCCACGGAAAATAAACGGGAAGCAAAGAACGTTGTTCACCTGATTAGGGAAATCAGAACGACCAGTACAGATAATGGCATCAGGGCGAACAGCTTTTGCCAGTGGTGGCAGAATTTCCGGCTCCGGGTTGGCTAATGCCATAATAAGCGGATCTTTCGCCATGGTTTTTACCATGTCTTGTGTCAATACACCCGGCCCAGAGCAACCGAGGAAAATATCAGCATTAGGGATCACATCTGCCAATGTACGGCTGCCATTATCCTCAATAGCATAATCTGCTTTGGTTTTTTCCATATTCTCTTCGCGACCACGATAGATAACCCCTTTCGAGTCACAAACGACAATATTTTCACGTTTCAATCCCAAAGCCACCAGCAAGTTCATGCAGGCAATCGAGGCAGCGCCAGCACCCGATACCACCATGCGCACATTGCTAATATCTTTGCTAACCACCCGCAATCCATTTAATACCGCTGCGGTACAGATAATTGCAGTTCCGTGTTGATCATCATGGAATACAGGAATGTTCATTCGCTCACGGAGTTTTTGCTCAATATAGAAGCACTCCGGCGCTTTAATATCTTCAAGGTTAATGCCACCGAAGGTCGGTTCCAGAGCCGCAATGATATCAATCAATTTATCAGGGTTGGACTCATCAACTTCGATGTCAAAAACATCAATGCCAGAGAATTTCTTGAACAGAACGCCCTTACCTTCCATAACCGGTTTACCGGCTAATGCACCGATATTACCTAACCCTAAGACAGCACTACCATTGGAGATAACCGCAACAAGATTACCACGAGCAGTATATTTGTAAGCCGCCAAAGGATCTTCTGCTATTTCAAGGCAAGGAGCCGCAACACCCGGCGAGTATGCCAGCGCCAAATCACGTTGAGTTGTCAGTGGCTTAGTCGGAGTAACCGTGATTTTTCCCGGCTGTGGAAACTCGTGAAAATCAAGCGCACTTTGTTTTAGTTTTTCGTCCATCATCAGATCCTTTACGCGTCATGTCGAAGTGAAAATCTGCTCAGTATAATAGTTACGGAAAGTTAAATCATGATGTCAGCAGCATTATTTTATTCTTGTCCCAAAAACCAAAGATCAAAAAGCAGGCTAATAATGATCTTATGTTAACCAGCATTATATAGACATTATCCTAGAGATACCTATAGAGAGGTATTTTATCTTCAATTAACGAACTGATAAATTAATTAAAGAAGTATTTTAAAGTCAGCATTTAAAATAAGTTTACAAAAACAAAAAATAATCTATAAAATATTAGCCCAAATTTATTTGGAAAATTATCAGCAATTAAGGAAACGCATTTCTTATGAAAGTGAATCTTATTTCACCTGAATGGTTAAACCTGTTTGCGATATTTCTATTTTTATATCAGGATATATTTTCAGAATCTCATTAAAGATGATTCAATATACTCCATAAAAATCACACAGCAATTTAACATAAAGCAGGACTCTGTCTTTTATGTTTTATTAAACATAATAATCTGCATTTCTATATGGGAGAAAGAACATGCACAATCATTCGGTCATGATAGTTGATGATCATCCTATCATCCGTCACGGCTTAAAAGGGTTGATTGAATTAGAGCGGGAACTCATCGTAACCGCCGAAACTGACAATGGTGAAGATGCGATTAATATCGCTTGTCAGATAAAACCAGACATTATTTTGATGGATCTGAAAATTCACGGCCTTTCAGGGGTTGATACGATTAAATCCCTTCGCCGCAAAGGCCTTGATTCGTATATTTTGGTACTTTCCGATTCTGATCATCGTGGTGATATTTATGATGCAGTTGATGCCGGTGCAAATGGCTATTTATTAAAAGGCACTGAGCTTGTTCCTCTGTTGAACAACATAAAAAAAGCCGCTGATGGTCATGCTGTGTTCAGTGAAAAAGTTTATCAATATTTATCTACCCGCCATCTTTATATCGACCCATTATCAAAATTAACCAAGCGTGAGTTAGATGTCTTAAAAGAAATTTCAGAAGGAATGACAAATAAAGAAATTGCTGACTTCCTTTTTATTTCAGAAGAGACAGTGAAAGTACATACCCGTAACCTATTGAAAAAACTTAAATCCCGCTCCCGTCTCGAAGCCACTATCATTTATCTAAAACATAGGAAAACAGAGTTCATCTAACATTGGATTCTTTCTCCACTTCTCCATTATAAAACACAATTTCCCTAAGTTTTATCAGCAGGGAAATTGTGAGTTATCAAGAAAAGCAAATTAATTTAAAAGTGAATTAATTTCCAATATAATAAATATGGGTACTATTTATCTGATTTACTATTTCAGCTAAGCCTTATCTCTGTCTGGATAAAATCCCAAATTTCCCGCATTATGTCGGCTACGTTAAACAAAACCAAGGATCTCATCATGTCGGATACCACTTCTCATAAGGCATTCACTCTCTACGGTATCAAAAACTGCGATACCATAAAAAAAGCGCGTCGCTGGCTAGAAGACCAAGAGATCCCCTATCAATTTCATGACTATCGCGTTGAGGGTTTATCTCCTGAGCTACTCCAGGCATTTATTGAACAAGTCGGCTGGGAGCCTTTGCTGAATACTCGTGGTACAACTTGGCGAAAGTTGTCTGATGAGCAAAAAGCTGCCATTAATAATACAGAGGCTGCTCAAGCACTCATGCTGGAACAACCCGCAATCATAAAACGGCCTCTCTTGATCTCAAAAACGGCAGCTTCAGCAATAGAAAAGTGTTTAATCGGTTTCAAGGCCGAACAGTATCAACAATTTTTCTCGCATGACTAGATAAGGATCTCATCATGAGTTGTCCAGTAATTGATCTTGCTCAGCAATTAATTCAGCGCCCTTCCGTCAGTCCTGATGATCAAGGCTGTCAGGAGCTTCTCATTCAGCGTCTGCAAAATATCGGCTTTACGATAGAGCGAATGCCTTTTGGTGATACTTTGAATTTCTGGGCTTATCGTGGAACGGGAGAAACTTTTGCCTTTGCTGGACATACCGATGTTGTTCCTGCTGGCGATACATCACAATGGCAAACACCTCCTTTCGAACCTGCTATCCGCGATGGGATGCTTTATGGCCGTGGTGCCGCAGATATGAAGGGTTCTCTGGCTGCCATGGTTGTGGCTGCTGAACGTTTCGTCGAGGAATATCCTGCCCATAAAGGCCGCCTTGCTTTTTTAATCACCTCTGATGAAGAAGCCAAAGCAATAAATGGTACCGTCAAAGTAGTTGAAACATTAATCTCCCGCCATGAGCGCCTGGATTACTGCCTTATAGGAGAACCTTCCAGCCAGCAACGTCTGGGAGATATGATCAAGAATGGACGGAGAGGCTCGTTAACTGCCAACCTGACTATTTTGGGTACTCAAGGCCATGTCGCCTATCCTCAATTGGCTGATAACCCTATTCATCGTTCACAACCCTTTTTACAAGAACTGGTTAATACAAAGTGGGATAACGGAAATGCGTTTTTCCCTGCCACAAGCATGCAAGTCGCTAATATTCAGGCAGGAACCGGTAGCAATAACGTTATTCCGGGTAAACTGTGGGTTCAATTCAATTTCCGTTTCAGTACCGAATTAACAGATGTTGCAATCCGCCAACAAGTTGAAGATATGCTGAAAAAGCATAATCTGAAATACGAACTTGAATGGTGGTTATCGGGCCAGCCTTTCCTGACCAGTAAAGGTGTCCTCGTTGATGCGGCGGTTGAATCGGTTGCTCATTACTGCGGATATAAACCGGAGCTATCAACAAGTGGCGGTACATCCGATGGGCGTTTTATTGCCAAAATGGGTGCTCAGGTTGTGGAGCTAGGGCCCATTAATGCTACTATTCATAAAACGAATGAATGCGTCAAGGTGACGGATTTACAGGAGTTGAGCCTGATTTATCAACGTATCATGGAGAAATTAATCAAATGATGACACCTGAAATGTTGACTGGATTGTCCACGGATCATTTGGTAACACTTGCTGGCAATCACCGTTTGCAGTTCAATGCCACCAAAGCATTTCTTGCCATGCAGAAAGATGCAGCTAAAGCAGGATTTAAGCTACAACCTGCCAGTTCATTCCGTGATTTTACACGTCAGCAAACTATCTGGAATGAAAAATTCCGCGGTCAACGCCCGGTATTAGATGATCATAGCCAACCTCTTAACATTTCAGAGATGAGCGAAGGTGAGCTTTGTGAAGCCATTCTCCGTTGGTCGGCTTTGCCGGGAGCGAGCCGTCATCATTGGGGCACCGAACTGGATGTGTATGATCCGTTCCTGCTGCCGCAAGGTAAAAAATTACTGCTGGAACCATGGGAATATGAAGATGGGGGCTACTTTGAGCCATTGACTCATTGGCTGACAGAAAACATGTCGCATTATGATTTCTATCGCCCGTACATTCGCCATGATGCTGGCGTAGCTTATGAACCATGGCATATCAGTTATTGGCCTATATCCCATGAGGCTGAACATTTGTTCGATGGGAACGTGCTACTGAACGCTTGGCAAGGTCGTGATATTGCCGGCATCGGCTGGTTAAGAACCAATCTGTCTTATTTATTTGAAAAATATATCAAGATAGCGGATTAGAAAAGGCTCCAAGAGCCTTATGGAGGAGGCTCTTAATATCTTGGGAGGAAATACAATGCATTGGCTGATAGATTATTGGTGGGTTGTTCTGTTAGTGCTCGTTGGCATTATCATTAATGCGGTAAAAGCGCTGAGTCGTGTCGACCAAAAATATTTTTTAGATAACAAGCCAGAATTACCGCCCCATCGGGATTTTAACGATCAATGGGATGACGAGGACGATTGGCCTCAACAGAATCGCAAGAAATAACCCAATCTCGCCACTGATTGGCAAGCATTTCATCTATGCTTGCCAAAGCGTGAGCCGTCTCTTCTCGCCAAAGTTTTAATAACGCCTTGCGCCCACTTAACGATAAATCGTGTGCACACTGTTCAATATCTATCTGCTGCTGAAGATGTTTTCTCAATCCGGGCAAAGCCAAATCACTCGCCAATAATAATCTCTGTAATGCAAAATAAGAAGCGGACAAGGAACGATGAGCAAATGCAAAACCAGCCAACTCCTGCCAGTCACTGGCATTGAGCCGTTCATCGTTATCGTGCTCAATCGGCAGGGCAAAGCCAAGTAACAACTCCAGTCCACTGGCATCACGGGATAATTGTTGCTGTGCCAATTGAGCAAAACGTTTACCTTGCCTGCTCAACGGTAAGATAGCCATTGCAGTATAACAACCACTGCTCGCTTCCCGATGAGTTCCCATCCTGACTAACCGAAAACCACATTTTTGCCAAAGTGCCCAAAGCTCGACGGTATAGCCAAAACTGACAGAAAGAAAATCCAATTTGTGTTTTCTCGCTTCCTGACATTGATGAGTTATCAAATGTTGAGCAATGCCACGGCGACGATATCGTGCTTGCACGGCAATACGGCTAATTCTCTGTGATCGCATAACCGCAGCTTGTGGAAATCCGCTGTGAGCCGCCAAGGATTGAGCGACCAGATTTCCCCTCGGACGACGCCTTCCTGCCCATATCTCATGTGCCAGTATTTGTGATAAACCACCTTCATTCACCAACCACATTGCTCCAACCAATCGGGATTCATTCACTGGTAAACCAGACATGGCAGACAAAAATGTCATCCCATTGCCATCCAACAATCGGCGTAAATCAAGGGGCGATGTGCGATAATGTGCGCTGGTCAATAATCCATAGAATTGACGCAATAATGCGGGTTGTTGTAACCACATGGGTTGTTCAATAGGGTAAAGGCGCAGATCTTTCTCAATATTAAAGTGAGCTGATTGCTCATTAAGCTGTAATTTATCATCAAATAATAGCGCGCTATCCAACCAGGATTCCAAAGGATCATTTTCAGCCCAGCGCATTGGTGTTTTCAATTCACGAACATGGCAGTCAGGTAAGGCAGCGCAGAGTTTCAATAAAAAACCACGCCCGGTTCCCTCATATCCCTGAACCGTTGAAGTTAACAACACTCGAGGAAAGTGGCGGATCAATTCGGCCAATTGTGGTGTTGGGATCGCCGCTGCTTCATCAATCAATAACCAATCAGCGTCATCTTTATTTCCCGGTCCATCCTTTTTCAATCGGCAATACTTCAATAAATTATCTACCGCCCAGAATGGCATCTCTTGCTCTGATATACCGGAGTAACATCGAATAACTTCTGTTGTGATTTTTGCTGGTGCACACAGCCAACACGTACCTTGCCAATGCCGTACCAACATTCCGGCCAGAGCAGACTTTCCTCGTCCGCGTGGAGCAGTGATTACCCAGACTCCGCCTGATGACGGTAACAATTCTTCAAGAAGCATTTGCTGACTAACCGTTGGGTTTCCATCAGGCATCTGCCACAGGCCAGTCTGACACAATGGTTGTAATTGAAGTGGAGTATCTTGTCGCCAGAGTAATACGTCAGGATAGGAGAGGATCTGCTGCTGGATATGCCGGATAAAATTAGGTGTCGGGATGACTCCCGCCGATTCGTTCCAGCGAATACTGTCTGCATCAGGCCATTCTGCCCATTGTGACCAAACGGGTACGCGCATCACCAACCAACTGCCTGCTTTTAACGTGCCAGCCAATATTGCCAATGCTTCAGCGTTAAAACCATTCGTTGCATCAAAAACACCATGCAAAAATTCACGCCCAAGTAAACTAACAGCTTTCGTTGGCTCGATGGCATCAGGCCCACAAGATGAAACCGTTAACCAATCTCCTTGAAATTGTTCTTTTAATTGGCTAACAATCCATTCACTCCATTGAGGGTTACCACTCAATACCACTAAGCGGCGCTGCCCTTGTTGTTGCATCTGTGTCTGCAACATATCCCATGCACTATCCAACATAATTATCATCCAACATAATTATCCTAGCGTAGTCGCTAAGTGATCAGGATTTGCCAATCATGATTGACAGAATACCAGCAGCAATCAACGGCCCGACAGGGACGCCTCTAAACAGAGCAACTCCCAATACGGTACCAACCAATAGCCCTGCGACTGTTGAAGGTTGGCTGGACATTAAAGCAACACCCCGGCTTCCTAACCATGAAACCAAGATACCAACAGCAATCGCCAGCAGTGATTTCCAATTCAAGAAAGAGCTGAAGATTTCCTGTGCAGAGATTTTTCCACTTGCGATAGGCGCCATGACTCCAATAGTCAGAATCAAGACACCTATCGTCAAACCGTGTTTTTCCACCCAAGGAAAAAATTGACTCAATGGTGTAATGCGAACGACTAGCAGAAATAACATGGCAAGTGTCACTGTCATGTTATGACTGATAATACCAAGCCCTGCCAACACGAGCAAAATCAGCAAAGTAGGATCAATATGGCCCATAAATATTTATTTCCCAGAAAACAACATTTGATTGTTTTTAAATCAGAAGATAATGAGTTGATTATATTAAAACCAGAAAATATGTATTCTGGTACCGGCAGGATAATAACTTAAAATTTCTGCGCTTACTTAAAATTATTCATATTCAGTAAAAGGATGTTTATTCATAAGTATATTCACATATATCTGCCTGCTTTCAAGTTGCAGCTAGGTAAACCCCCTTTGTACTGTAACAACTGTACCTAAATTGGGTAAATGGTGTATCGACACGTAGTTTGTTAACATTCTTGCTTAAATAATAACATTAATAAATAATTACCCATCCAAATCAAGGTGAAACTTTGTTTCTTGGTAGCGGAAAAGATTACAACGTGGGCAATTTATTCATAACGTCAGTAACAAGCCGGTCTTATTGTGCTTTACTGATAAACACCAACACTTTTATCAAGGTGAATGCAGAAAGGTTGTAAGGAATGCCTTGCAAACAGGAAGCGTTCGTATAAACGATATGAGAAGACTGACATTCTTCATTTTAATCTGTATTTCCTTAGCGGGTTGTACAACACAATGGGTGCCTGCAACAAGTAGCCCTACTCCTTTTAATGAAGCAACTACAGAATGCAATCAATTGGCATTTAGGCTGTTTCCTGTAAAAAATGAAGTTGCCCAAAGGTCAGAACTCAGGACAGTACGACAGCCCTGTGCGAATGGAAGCCAATGCGGGAAAGACGGTTATTACACTCAGAGTATTCCCATGACTGAAAGCTATGTGATCGATGTTAATCAGAGTTCAAGAAACAACACCTATAATAATTGCATGCAGCAAAAAGGCTGGAAGCAGAAAATCAAATACCTGCTTTAACGTTTACTAAAGGCACAAGAGGATGACAGGATGCCCTTATTAATTTCCAGGGCATCCTTTTATTTTAAGCAATACTCTTTAAGTAATCGTTTGCGTCATTAATCCAAAATAACGCCAATACGGTGTGCAACCTCTTCATACGCTTCAATCAAACCACCAAGACTCTGACGGAAACGGTCTTTGTCCATTTTATCCATTGTTTGTTGATCCCACAGACGGCTGCCATCTGGTGAAAATTCATCACCCAATACGACCTTACCTTTGAACAGACCAAACTCCAATTTGAAATCCACCAGAATCAAGCCGGCATCATCAAACAGCTTACTCAATACTTCATTGGCCTTGTAACTCAGGCGTTTCATCTCAGACAAGTGTTCTTTGCTAACCCACCCAAATGTTTCACAGTAGGATTCATTGACCATCGGATCATGTTTAGCGTCATCTTTCAAGAACAGGTCAAACAGTGGCGGATTAAGTACCATCCCCTCTTCCACCCCAAGACGTTTCACCAGAGAACCCGCAGCCCGGTTACGAATAACACACTCAACAGGCACCATATCCAGCTTTTTCACTAAGGATTCATTATCTGACAGAAGTTGTTCCATTTGCGTCGGAATGCCCGCTGCTTCGAGTTTATTCATAATGAAATGATTGAACTTATTATTCACCATTCCCTTACGATCAAACTGTTCAATGCGTTCACCATCCAATGCTGATGTATCATTACGGAATTCCAGTACAAGCAGATCAGGATTATCAGTGGCGTACACTGTTTTTGCTTTTCCACGATACAACTCAGCTTTTTTCTGCATCTTATACTCCAGAAATGTGACTTCTTTAAACGTAAAAAATTAAACGAAAAATTTTACCCAAAAATTTAAAGGGACCCAAGGCCCCTTTAAATATTACTTAGTTGTGGATTTGCTGAATGCGGCTTCCAGCACAGCCACCAATTGATCATTTTCAGATTGAGTCAGCGGCTTACCTTTTTCGCTGATAAATTGCAGGCTGCTTCGGTTATCCAAATCACCTACCTGTAGCTTGTAATTTCCTTCGCTGATAGAAGGCGCTTCTACACCCAATGCTTTCCAGTTAGAAGAACTGAGGCCGTTGTAAGTTACGGCTATTGCTCCTGTAGAACGAGTACGATCCGTCACTTGCATACCTACACTTTCTAATGTGTACGGCAATCTGTTCCAAACAACATTGTATGGCGCACGAACAATAATTCTTGGCAATCCGGTATTATCGCTACCGCTCTGTACGGATAATGCACCCGAATCTTTGGCATTATTTTGGCTTGATTCTTCCTGCTGCTGACTTAAATCACTCGCCAATTCATTAAGCATCAATACTGTGTAACGTTGAATTTCTACCGGATCGGTGACTTCCTTTTCGCCCAGTTTCAATCCCTCATTGGAAACAGACAGGGCTGTTTGATAATTCTGCTGGGTAACCGAGATACGGTAACGCCCCTGATAAGGAATATTTTCATCTGCCCGAGTCCATGTCACCCAATCAGTTGTCAACGTTTGTGCAGCATCATCTTTCTGACTGATCTGATAACCTTTCTTCGTCAACAGATCGTTTACCTGTGACCACAATTTGCTGTATTCCGGGCTATTTTCAAGCAACAATTTACTGCTTTTTGCGCTATTTTCAATGCGGGACCCCGTCAATAACGCAAGGGCCTGCAATGGCGGGCGAATATCCAAGTTTTTACCCACTGCACTTGTTGAAACCACCTCCGGAACATTATATTCACTGTTTTGCAACGGTAATATCATTCCCGCAGGGATATTCAGTGCTTTCAGCGGGGGAGTTTCAAGATAAGATTCATCCCCGCTTACCTGACGTTTATAGCGCTGATCGCTGGAGCAGGCTGCCAAAAAAACTACCAATGACAGTCCAGCAACCTTCATGACCTTCGATTTTTGCAATAATGTTGCCATTAAAATTCCCTAAAATTTACAGTAATCCAGCCATTTTCAAGGCGTTACCAACTGAAATTTGCCCTTCCTGCGTTAGCGGAATCATTGGCAAACGCAGAGTATCATCAGTAATCAACCCCAATTGACGGCAGGCCCACTTGGCTGGCGTCGGGCTGGGTTCAACAAATAATTGATGATGCAATTCCATTAACTGACTGTTCAAGCCACGAGCCGTCAAAAATTCGCCCTGCTCAGCCAATTCACATATCCGTGCCATTTCTGCCGCTGCAACGTTCGCTGTCACAGAAATAACCCCTCTTCCACCAAGCTGCATGAAATCGACAAAGCTTACATCATCACCACTCAGCAAAATGAAATTTTCATCATTAACCAATTCTTGGATTTGACTGACACGACTTAAGTTCCCCGTCGCTTCCTTAATTGCAACAATATTTTCCAATTTCGCCAAACGGGCAACAGTCGATGGCAGTAAATCACATCCGGTACGAGATGGCACATTATACAGAATTTGTGGTAAGTCGGTATTCTCAGCTATCGCCTTATAATGCAGATATAAGCCTTCCTGTGACGGCCTATTATAATAAGGTGTCACAGACAGGCAACCCGCAACACCTGTGTTTTCGAAACAGTTAGTCAGTGAAATGGCTTCTGCCGTAGCATTTGCGCCTGTTCCGGCAATCACAGGTATACGCCCATCAGCCACTTCTAACGTTGTCAGTACGACTTCAACGTGCTCATCATGGCTAAGTGTTGCACACTCACCCGTTGTTCCAACTGACACAATCGCAGATGTACCACTGGCGATATGATAATCAATTAATTTTTTCAAACTGGCCTTATCAATCTGACCGGTTGAATTCATCGGAGTTATCAATGCAACTATACTGCCTGTAAAATCAGAGTGATTGCTTACCATTGCCATTTCCCCTTAATTAAAACCTTAAACTGCAAAGTGAGAAGTTCATGGTACTTTCTTGTTATACAGAAGAAAACTCCTTACACACCCGATTTCAATGAATTTTGTTAATACCAAGTGTAGCCAATTAAACAGAAATTATAATCGCGTTTCCTCAATAAATACGATTGACCTTCTCTTGATCATTTTTTATGTTTAGACAACAACACAGCAGACACCTATTACAATTAAAAGGAAAATCGCTTTGCCAACATCAGAACAACATTTTTTAGTGATCACAGCTTTGGGTTCGGATCGTCCCGGCATTGTCAATACTATCACCCGTCTTGTCAGTACATGCGGTTGTAATATTGAAGATAGCCGTCTGGCAATGTTTGGCGAAGAATTTACTTTTATCATGTTGCTGTCTGGTAGCTGGAACGCCATTGCCTTGATCGAGTCAACTTTGCCACAGAAAGGCGCAGAGCTTGAATTATTGATTGTGATGAAACGTACCCGATGTGGTGTCCAGACCAAATTTCCTTCCACTATTACTGTCAAAGTGGATATTGATGATTCACCAGGCATTGTTGAACGTTTTACCAGTCTGTTTACCGCTCAAAATCTTAATATCGCTGAACTGGTATCAAAAACCCATCCCGCTGAAGGAAATAACTCTGCCCGCTTGGAAATTCAAATTACAGGTCATCATCCATTGAGTGACAATGGTACGATATTTAAAGAAACTTTTTATCAACTATGTAAAGAATTAAATGCACGAGGCACTGTTAACGTGCAAAATCATTTGAAAGATTAAATAATTGAGGGATCCCCCGTTAAATACATATAGCTTGCGAAAAAAACCTGATTAACTTCCCTTGTATCCTCGCCCACATTGGGCGTAGGTTTACGGGGCACTTGCTAATATGCCAGTCACCGACTTAGCGATTAGCAACACCTCCAATTGAAATGTTCTGCTCACAAAAAACCTGCACATACCCATTATTCACTCTGACCGAAAATAAACGCACAGAATAAGCCGCATCTTCCTGACAAAAGCCATCACTTAACATTCTTTAGCTATCCCTCCCACCGCTATCAGGCTATCCGGCGTGATCTCTTCAACGATCACTCCCCTCAGCGCAGCCCCTTTACGGATACGCTTAACTATCTTAGGATGGCGAAAACTATCCTTATCGGATTTGATCAGCATTTTCTTGGCATTTTTCGTTACTGTGTAGAATATCATTAGGCAAGGAGAAAAACCTTTAAATTCATATAATTAATTAAAACATAACGACAATTAATGTATATACATATTGACACAAGAAGATATAGCAGTATTAGTGTATAAACTTATTTAAATCAAAACGATTAAACGGAGAATGCGTAATGAGTCCATTGAAAGCCGGTGATAAGGCCCCTCAATTCAGCCTTCCTGACCAAGATGGCGAAACCATTAATTTATCTGACTTCAAAGGTCAGCGTGTTTTAGTTTATTTTTATCCCAAAGCAATGACTCCGGGTTGCACCGTTCAAGCATGTGGTTTGCGTGACACGATGGATGAACTGAAAAATATCCATGTTGAAGTGCTAGGGATCAGCACAGATGCACCTGAAAAATTATCTCGCTTTGCAGAAAAAGAGATGCTGAATTTCACGCTACTTTCTGATGTTGATCATCAGGTTGCTGAGCAATTTGGTGTTTGGGGTGAAAAGCAGTTCATGGGAAAAATCTATGATGGCATTCACCGCATCAGTTTCTTGATTGATCCACAAGGCAGTATTGAACACGTTTTTGATAAATTCAAGACCAGTGATCATCATCAAATTGTACTCGATCACCTGAAACAGCATTCATCGTGAATCAGTTATACCCAATGGTATAGATAGTATCATTTCCTCCCGTTGCCAGATTAGGTAACGGGAGGAAATAAATATTAACTCCGACACCGACATTAGTAGATCTATCGGATAATAAGTGCACCAATACTGCCACAACCAATGAAGTCAACATGTAAGGGCAGGAACATAAATACGCTCTAACAAGCGTCCAAGCCAGTACCCTCCTACCGCAATTATCGATAACCAACCCATGACACTAAATATATGGAAATTAATCGCATAAAAATATGACACGCTTTCTGTGACAGATCGGTTAGCAACCCGGAATCGGTACGCAATGATCACAGCAGCAATTGCCCCACCCTTTTCTCCCATTTTCAATATTGGCTATTGATTTTTCTTATCGTTACTCTTGTTCTTCAATTTTTTCTTCCGGCCAGACATTAATGACAGCCTTAATTAGCGTAGCCAGTGGAATAGCAAAGAAAACGCCCCAGAATCCCCATAACCCACCAAAAATAATGACAGAAAGAATAATGACAAGAGGATGTAGATTGACTGCTTCCGAAAATAAAATTGGCACAAGGAGATTTCCATCTAACCCCTGTACAACCAAATAGGCAATAAACAGAGTCCAGAAATCAGTTCCAAGCCCCCATTGAAACAGAGCCACGACAATAACCGGAATAGTCACAATTACCGTACCAATATAAGGAATGAGTACAGACAAACCAACCAGGACTGCAAGCAACAAAGAATAATTCAATCCAAAGAAGGCAAATACTGCGTATGTACAGATGGTTAATATAACCATTTCCGTGACTTTACCACGGATATAGTTAGTAATCTGTTGGTTCATTTCATGCCATACTTTTCCTGCTAAACCGCGATCACGCGGCAGTACTCGCTGTAATGCTACCACCATTTGATTTTTGTCTTTCAACAGGAAAAACACCATTAAGGGGACGAGGATCAGATAAATCGCGAGTGTCAACAAACCAATCAAAGATGCCACTGAAAACTTAAAAACAGATTCACCCGCCAGAGAAAGTTTGCTACGTAAATTATCAGCAATCATTTCAATAATACCTGCATCGACTAATGCCGGATAACGGGAAGGCAAAGTATGGGCATACTCATTGAAACGATTTAACATATTGGGCAAATCAGAAAACAAATTTAATCCCTGTTGCCAGACAGCAGGCGCAATAATCAAGATAACCAATGCGCTGATTCCCATAAAAACAGTTAATACAATGGAAACGGAAAGCGCTCGACCACATCCCAGCTTTTCTAATTTCACCGTTGGCCATTCCAGTAAATAAGCCAAAACAATGGCGGCAAGGACAGGTGCCAGAATTCCATTAAAGAAATAAATAATCCCAAACCCGGCCAGCAAAATAATTGATAACGCCACCACCTGTGGATCAGTGAAGCGGCGGTGATACCATTGCATAATCATTTCCAGCATAAATACGACTCCTTGATAACGACACTCAATAACTATTTTTCATTAAAAATTATTACGATTAACGGATTTTCAGGTACCTTTTGCTATCATACACATATCCATGAAATTGGTAGCTAGTTAGAACGCATGTTTTATGGGAATTGCTTTATGGGAATTGCTTTATGGGAATTGTTTTATAGGAGTTATCTTATGGGAACTGTCTTATGAGAATCGCTTTATGAAAAAAATACCGAAAAAATCCCTGATAGCCATCGTTGCAAGCCTGTTATTATTGGGCAATACCTCTGTATTCTCCGCACCGGCTGAAGATTCACTACCTGACATCGGTACTACCGCAGGAGCAACCCTCAGCATCAATCAAGAATTGGCAATGGGTGATTTATACATACGTTCAATACGAGCTCAGGTTCCTTTGATTTATGATCCGTTGCTGACACAGTACATAAATAGACTAGGCCAAAGATTAGTTCACCACGCAGACTCCGTAAAAACACCTTTCCATTTCTATCTGGTCGAAAATTCCAATATTAATGCTTACGCATTTTTCGGTGGTCATGTTGTTCTTCACTCAGCGTTGTTCCGCCATAGCCGAAATGAGAGTGAGCTGGCCTCTGTCATGGCTCATGAAATCTCCCATATTACACAACGACATCTGGCGCGTCTGATGGAAGATCAACAGCGCAAAGGTCCCCTGGCCTGGGCTGGTATCCTTGGTTCTATTCTGCTGATGATGGCTAATCCAAATGCAGGCATAGCTGCACTCAGCGGTACATTTGCAGGTTTTCAGCAAAATATGATCAGTTTTACCCAGTCAAATGAGCAAGAAGCTGATCGCATTGGAATACGCATTCTCAGCCGTGCAGGATTTGATCAACATGGAATGCCTAACTTTATGCAGATTCTGGTAGATCAATCCCGCTACAGCTCCAAACTGCCTGAAATACTCTATACTCACCCATTACCTGACAGTCGGTTGGCTGACGCTCGTAATAGGGCAAATCAATACCCGACTAAAACCGTTCCTGAATCTCAAGACTTTCTGTTCGCCCGTGTTCGTCTTTTGACAATGTATTCAAACGAAAAGCCTTCTAACATTAATCAATTGTTGAACAAATATAGCCAAGGGGCAGCTAAAGAGCAGCTCGCTGCTGCCTATGGGCGTGCTATTTTGCTTTCTGAAGATAAAAAGTATGCTGCTGCTAAAGCGATCCTGTCTCCACTTCTGGATAAACATCCGGACAATGTTTGGTTCATTGATACAATGACTGACATCGATATCAATCAAAAACACTACGCCAGCGCTATTACCCGATTGCAGGATGCGCTCAAGAAACAGAAAAACAATCCTATACTGCAAATCAATCTCGCAAACACCTACTTTAACGCAGAGCAATACTCACAGGCATCACAACTTCTGTTTCGTTATACCTTCAATAACCCTGACGATCTCAACGGTTGGGATTTATTGAGAAAAACCGCAGGAAAGCAGGGAAAAAATGATGAAGAACTCGCCGCTTATGCGGAATTTATGGCATTACAGGGGAAATTTGACTTGGCTATCGATTATCTGAGCAAAGCCAGTAAGCTAGCAAAATTGGGCAGTTATGCTCAGGCACGGTATGATGCCCGTATTGATCAATTGCGCCAACTGCAACAAAGTTATAGCCAATATACAAAATGAGGGATTTTTCTATGCAACAAGTGACTTTTTATCACAATCCCCGCTGCTCAAAGAGCCGTGAGACACTTAAGCTGGTTGAAGAACTCGGTATTACACCGGCAATCATCCACTATCTCGATACACCACCAACAGCGGAGCAATTGACCGTACTATTGAAGCAACTTGGCTTCAAAGATGCCCGCCAGTTAATGAGAACTAAAGAAGAACGCTATAAGGAACTTAACCTCGGTGATGATTCACTATCGCAAAAAGCGTTGATCCAAGCGATGGCTGAAAACCCAAAACTGATAGAGCGCCCGATTGTTGTTGTCGGCGATAAAGCGCGCTTAGGGCGGCCACCAGAGCAAGTTAAAGAGATTCTGTCCTGATTAATTCTCAGAAACTCCGAACAAAAAAGTGATAGGAACATGTTCACTATCACTTTTAAATTCGGATCACTTTTACATTCTGAACTCGTTTACTTGCCGCTCTGTCAACTCAAAACATCAACTCAAAGCTCAAGAATATCTTTTACAAACGGGATCGTCAGCTTACGTTGTGCCACGATAGAAGCGCGATCAAGCTCATCCAAGGTCTTAAACAGTGTTTGCATTTCCCTGTCGAGCCGTTTCAACACAAAGCGCCCGACATCCTCCGGTAATTCAAAACCCCGTAATTTAGCCCGTAACTGCAATGCCTGAATTTTCTCATCATCAGACAGAGGCTGTAATTTGTAAATTTGGCCCCAATCCAGACGAGATGCCAGATCCGGTAACGTCAGGTTAATCTGCCTTGGAGGACGATCGCCTGTGATCAAAAGGCAAGTCCGGCCAATCTCCACAATTCGATTGTAAAGATTGAAAATAGCCATCTCCCATTCCTGATCACCGGCAATGCACTCAATATTGTCGATGCACACCAATGATAAATGTTCCATACCATCAAGGACTTCAGGAACAAAATAGGCGCGTTTATCCAGTGGTACATATCCTACAGCTTCTTCCTGTTGGGACAATTCGGCACAGGCAGCATGAAGCAAATGACTCTTGCCCCCGCCATCGCGGGACCAAAAATAGATATAGCTGCCATGTGACTGACTAATGGCCAATTTTATTGCAGCTAATAAGGAAGTATTCTCACCTGCAAAGAAACTGGCAAACGTTTCATCATCTGGCAAATATAATGGCAATGAAAGCTGCGACGGTGTATTCAGAAGCACCTCAAACAGAATGGATAACGAACAGCGCTAAGTCTACCACAAAAAGTCCCTATAAATGAAACGAATGCTTTGTTTAAAACAGGGGGTTATTGTCGAGGTTAGTCGAGCGATGAAATGGATAGTTTACAACCAACAGGATGGCAAAAATTTATTTTTTAATATTGGTATTCCGGTAACCAGAAGATTAGTATCAGAACATGCTCCAGAACAAAATCCTTATAACAGGACGCCTATAATAAATCCATTTTTCCGGTTGACCAGAGATACTCTTTACTAACATAAATTTTATTTCATATCTGACAAACAGATATTCTAATGTAAAAATACAATACGGCGAATTTTAACGCACTTATCTTAAATTTTTATTATCCGAGGTTCATATGTTAATGGAAAATATATTACGTGATGTGATACTAAGAACAAAAAATACTTTTATGGGAGGATCTGCCAATAAATTTAATTTTGAAACGAGAAACCTTGATAAGGTAGATAATCAAGGAGATCCTATATCACTTAAACTGCAACATCTTATTTCCAGTCAATTAAATAAACTTAGTAAAACACGTTTTAACGATATCAGAGATTCACGACTTCCTCATCTATATCAATATATTAATGAAAGCAAATTCAAAATGAACTTGGTTGGAAATTGTAGTGAACATTGTACTTATGCCTTTCATTATTTAATGAAATGGCATTCATTTGCAATTTTCAATCTTTACAAGGCCATCGATCCCGATCCAGAAAAGAATATATATATCGTCATATATGAAACTACACTTCCTAAGGATCACTCTTTTATCACGATAAGTCATTTAAAAAGTGATGTTTTTTTAGCTATCAGAAAAGGGCTATTTTCACACATCCTGCCGGATTCATGGATATGTGATCCTTGGGCAGAAATTGTCTGTAAAGGAAAAGATTATCCTCTTCAATGGAAGCGTAAAATGAAACAATGGAAAAATGAAAGTGTTTTCGTAGCAACAGAAAGTTCTAAAAATTACGCCAATGCCGCAACAAATAAATATGATGGATTTTTTTCCCCTACGAGACCAGAAGTTTACAATATGATTTTGCCATATGATAAATTTAAACCAGCATATATAGCTTTTATTGATGGAAAAGGGAATATTAATACACTAAATAAATTAAGGAATGATTTATGTAAGGTCCCATATGACATCAGTGAAATAGAAAAAAAAGAACTTCTTGATATGGGTTTTCCTGATATAGATAAGACACGATAAATATTAATAATGGTAATGGAAATGTAACAGAAAGAGATTACCAAAATAACATTAGAAAAAGATTAAAAAGGGCTTTTTACAAAGCCCTCATTTTATTAATTTATATTATATTATTTATTCTACTGCATCACATTTTCTATCATTTTTAATCGATTTTACAGAAGAATTAATATATTGCTCTTCTGGACGAATAATGCTGATCAGTTTGAAAAGCAGGCTCAGGCCAATACCGACGACAGTTGCAAGCGCCATCCCTTTCAATTCCGCTGTACCTATCTGAATCTTCGCCCCGCTGACACCAATAATCAAAATAATGGAAGTCAGGATCAAATTCTGTGCTTTACTGTAATCAACTTTAGAATCAATCAAAACTCGAATACCTGATGCACCAATGACACCGTATAGCAACAAAGAAACACCGCCCATAACGGGAACAGGGATCATTTGGATCGCCGCGGCTAATTTACCGACGCAAGAAAGCAATATCGCCAACACCGCAGCCCCCCCAATCACCCATGTACTATAAACACGAGTCAATGCCATAACACCGATATTCTCACCATAAGTCGTGTTAGGCGTTGAACCGAAGAAACCCGAAATCATCGTTGAAAAACCATTCGCAAACATTGAGCGATGCAAACCCGGATTTTTCAGCAAATCTTTTTGTACGATATTAGCCGTCACCACCAAATGCCCGACATGTTCCGCGATCACCACCAACGCCGCCGGTAAAATCGTCATGATGGCAAACCATTCAAAACGAGGTGTATAGAAAGTTGGCAATGCAAACCATGGGGCTTCACGTACTGGCGTTAAATCTACAACGCCCATAAAGAATGACAGCCCATAACCCACCAGCACACCAATCAGAATCGGAATAATCGCCATAAAACCACGGAATACGACAGATCCTAAAATGGTTACAGCCAGCGTTACCATAGATATGGTCAAATTGGTCATATTAACTTCCGAACCTGGCGCTGGACGCAAACCCGCCATATCCGCAGCAACACCAGCCAATTCCAGGCCGATTACCGCAACAATAGCGCCCATCGCGGCAGGTGGAAACATCACGTTGATCCAACCTCTTCCTGCTACCTTAACAATCAGGGCAACCAGACAGAACAACAAGCCGCAGACAATAAATCCCCCCAATGCCAATTCATATCCTAAAGGCAGCAGCAACAACACAGGCGAAATAAAGGCAAAACTTGAACCTAAATAAGCGGGAATTCTCCCTTTACAAATCACCAAATAGAGTAATGTTCCAATACCATTGAACAATAAAATCGTGGCGGGATTAACTTTAAACAAAATGGGAACCAAAACGGTTGCCCCAAACATAGCAAACAGATGTTGTAAACTTAATGGGATAGTCTGTGCCAAAGGCGGTCTTTCGTCTACCCCAATAGTCCGACGGGTCATGTTTAATATCCTCTTATCTCACCTTGCTAGAAACCAAAAAAAGCCGACTTTTCAGTCGGCTAAAAATGTTATTTAGTACCAAATATTTTATCGCCTGCATCCCCCAGGCCAGGAACAATGTACCCATGTTCATTGAGGCGTTCATCAATTGAAGCAGTGTAAAGTTCAACATCCGGGTGAGCTTTTTCCAGTGCAGCGACACCTTCTGGAGCAGCTACCAGAACCAATACCTTAATGACAGGGCATCCTGCTTTTTTCAACAGATCAATCGTGGCGATCATGGAACCGCCGGTTGCCAACATTGGATCAACAACCAATGCCATGCGCTCATTAATGTCAGAAACCAATTTCTGGAAGTAAGGCACAGGTTCGAGTGTTTTTTCGTCACGATACACCCCGACAACGCTGATTCGCGCGCTCGGAATATTTTCCAGTACACCATCCATCATGCCCAATCCCGCACGCAGGATAGGTACTACCGTAATCTTCTTCCCTTTAATCTGGTCTATTTCTACCGGACCGCACCATCCATCAATGGTTACTTTCTCAACTTCTAAATCAGCAGTTGCTTCATATGTCAGAAGACTACCCACCTCTGAGGCCAGTTCACGAAAGCGTTTAGTGCTTATATCATGATCTCGCATCAGGCCAAGTTTATGTCTAACCAGTGGGTGTTTAACCTCAACGATCTTCATGGGTTTCTCCTAATATAGCCGGCAGATAAAAAATCGCGGGATTATACCGCCTTTTCAGCAGCACGCCACTATCAATCTATTGATTTTTATCAACCACAACTATTTTTCTTTAATTTTCATTTAGCAGGAATCTTGTATAAAGCTATCGCAAACGTTTGCTTAGGCTGTTAGAATTGCTGCCGTTATGTTTTATTCATAAAAATGCAACCATCTGGGAGCTACGCAGTGACCAACAAAACCTCTCTTAGCTATAAAGATGCCGGTGTCGATATTGATGCTGGCAATGCCTTAGTCAATCGTATCAAAGGTGTCGTAAAACAGACCCGTCGCCCTGAAGTAATGGGGGGATTGGGCGGTTTCGGTGCATTATGTGCCCTGCCTCAGAAATATCGTGAGCCGGTGTTGGTTTCCGGTACAGATGGTGTTGGTACCAAGCTGCGCCTTGCCATGGATCTGAAACGCCATGATACCATCGGGATTGATCTGGTCGCCATGTGTGTCAATGATCTGGTTGTTCAGGGAGCAGAGCCTCTTTTCTTCCTTGATTACTATGCTACAGGTAAATTGGATGTGGATACCGCAGCCAGTGTTATTACAGGCATAGCCGAAGGCTGCAAACAGGCAGGCTGTGCGCTGGTTGGTGGTGAAACAGCAGAAATGCCTGGTATGTATCACGGTGAAGATTATGACGTCGCTGGTTTTTGCGTCGGCGTCGTTGAAAAAGCAGAGATTATTGATGGCAGTCAGGTTCAGGTTGGTGATGCACTGATTGCGCTGGCATCCAGTGGCCCACATTCTAACGGCTATTCTTTAATCCGTAAAATACTCGAAGTCAGTCAGGCAAACCCTGAAATAACTGAGCTTGACGGAAAATCACTCGCAGATCATCTGCTTGCCCCAACGCAAATTTATGTTAAATCAATCCTTGAATTGATTGAAAAAGTTGACGTTCATGCAATTGCACACCTGACAGGGGGTGGTTTTTGGGAGAATATTCCTCGCGTCCTGCCAGAAAATATGCAAGCCAAAATCAATGCCGGCAGTTGGCAGTGGCCATCAATTTTCACGTGGCTACAGCAAGCCGGCAATGTCAGCGAACATGAAATGTACCGCACGTTTAACTGCGGGGTAGGTATGATAATTGCGTTGCCTCAATCTCAGGCAGAACAGGCCATTTCATATCTGAAAGCATCCGGTGAAAATGCCTGGCAAATTGGTACAATTTCCGAACTCAACGCTGATGATCAACCAGTTGTTATCAATAAATAAATTATAAAGAAACAAATATTGTTCCCAATAAATTGCAAGTTGCAGTCAATAAAACTGCAACTTGCAAGATAAAGGGTATATCAGTCAATGAAATCTTCAGCTAAGAGAAACCATGAAAAAAATTGTCGTTTTAGTATCCGGCAATGGTAGCAATCTTCAATCCATCATAGATTCCTGCCAACAAAACCGGATTAATGGGAGTATTTCTGCCGTCTTCAGTAATAATGCTGATGCCTATGGTTTGAAACGGGCTGAACAGGCCAATATTCCAGCCCATTTTATTGACCCAAAAGGATATACTGATCGCACCAGTTATGATGTTGCTCTGCTCAAGGCTATCGATCAATATCAGCCGGATTTAGTTGTTTTGGCAGGTTATATGAGAATTTTATCGCCCGATTTCGTCCGGCATTATTATGGACGCCTGCTCAATATTCACCCTTCCCTATTACCAAAATATCCCGGCCTGCATACTCACCAGAAAGCCATTGCAAATGGTGATAAAGAACATGGCACTTCCATCCATTTTGTTACAGAAGAGCTGGATGGCGGACCAATCATTCTACAAGCTAAAGTACCTATTTTTGATGGAGATAAGGAAGAAGACGTTATCGGACGCGTCCAGACCCAAGAACATAATATTTATCCTCTGGTCATTGGTTGGTTCCTGAATGGTCGTTTAGCTATGGAAAGAAATACAGCGGTAATGGATGGCAAAGTTTTACCGCCACAAGGTTATGCCTCAGAATAATTAGCCCGTGACTTACAGCTCAGTGTTAATACTCACTTTGGTTAATATACTGTAATTAAGATAATACTTTGCTGTAAGTTGCTGTTTCGGATTGGTTTCTATTTCTATGCCTCTATCCCTTTATACTTCTATTATACTTCCATGCCTAAAGAATCTGGTTGTCTATCCAACTAAAAATATTAACCCGACAATAATTATTTATCTTGTAATAATTATTTATTCGAACATTATTAGCTATATTTGTACCCGATAGATTTCACCTTGCAATGCGACGACCGTTTGAAGAAAGTTGAGGGGTATAGAATGAATTTATACAATTCGCAAGGCATACAATCCGCAAGAAGCACTGAGGTATCCAATGTCCAGTGATCCAGAAAGACCATCCGTAAATTTGCGCCCCCTTGAGCGGGAAGACCTCCCTTTTGTTCATCAAATTGATAATAATGCCAGTGTCATGCGCTATTGGTTTGAAGAGCCTTATGAAGCCTTTGTTGAATTATGCGATCTTTATGACAAGCACATTCATGACCAAAGTGAACGCCGTTTTATTATCGAAAGCATGAACTCCAAAGTCGGGTTAGTCGAATTAGTCGAAATTGATTATGTCCACCGTCGCTCAGAATTCCAGATTATCATTGCCCCGGCCTACCAAGGGCAAGGCTATGCTGCCGTTGCTGCCAAACTTGCGATGGAGTACGCTTTTGCTGTCTTGAATCTTTACAAGCTGTACTTAATTGTTGATAAAGAAAATTCGAAGGCAATTCACATATACAATAAATTGGGATTCTACACCGAAGGCGAATTAATCGATGAATTTTTTGTGAATGGCTCTTATCATACAGCCATTAGGATGTGTACATTCCAACACCACTATTTTGCCAATAAAACCTGTGAAGCCCAGACCGATATTTTAGTCGGTTAAACACTTAGCCGGTTGAACGCTGACCATTAGATTAAATGGAAAACCAAATGGAGTAGTAATGTCCCACGATCGTCTCTATACCGAAAAAGAACTGAGCTGGCTCTCTTTCAACGAACGTGTACTTCAGGAAGCGGCAGATAAAAGTAACCCGCTGATCGAAAGAATGAGGTTCTTAGGGATCTACTCCAATAACCTGGATGAGTTTTATAAAGTTCGTTTTGCTGACGTAAAACGGCGAATTCTTATCAGTGAGGAACGGGGTTCAGCCACCAGCGCCCGCCAATTGTTGAAAAAAATTGAGGCCAAAGTCGCCAAAATCGATCAAGAGTTCGATGAACTCTATAACGAGCTGCTACTGGAAATGGCTCGCAACCAGATTTTTTTGATCAATGAACGGCAAATATCGCCGAATCAACAAATCTGGCTACGGCAATATTTTCGGCAACATTTGCGCCCACACATTACGCCCATTGTCATCAATCCCGAAACTAATCTGGTTGAGTTTCTCAAAGATGACTATACCTATTTGGCCGTTGAAATTATCCGTGGTCAAGAAACGCAATATGCCCTGCTGGAAATTCCATCGGATAAAGTCCCTCGTTTCGTTAACCTCCCTCCCGAAATGCCACGCAGACGCAAGTCAATGATATTACTTGATAATATTCTGCGTTACACGCTGGATGAAATTTTCAAAGGGTTCTTCGATTATGATACTTTGAATGTCTATTCCATGAAAATGACTCGTGATTCCGAATATGATTTGGCAACAGAAATGGAATCCAGCCTTCTGGAATTGATGTCCTCCACGCTTAAACAGAGGTTGACGGCAGAGCCGGTACGATTTGTTTATCAACGTGATATGCCAGATGAAATGGTGGACTTGCTGCGCAGTAAACTAGGGCTTTCCAATGATGATTCCGTCATTGCAGGCGGACGCTATCATAATTTTAAAGATTTCATTAAATTTCCCAATGAAGGAAACCGCAGTTTACTAAACAAACCCATGCCACGGCTGCGCCATACCTGGTTCGACCATTTCCGCAACGGATTCGATGCTATTCGCGAAAAAGATGTTCTGCTCTATTATCCTTACCACACGTTTGAACATGTACTGGAATTACTGCGGCAGGCTTCTTTCGATCCCAGCGTGATCTCTATCAAGATTAATATCTACCGTGTTGCAAAAGACTCACGCATTATCGACTCCATGATCCACGCGGCACATAACGGCAAGAAAGTCACTGTCGTAGTGGAGCTACAGGCACGTTTTGATGAAGAAGCCAACATTCATTGGGCAAAACGCCTGACCGAAGCTGGCGTCCATGTTATTTTTTCCGCCCCTGGCCTGAAAATTCACGCCAAGCTATTCATCATTTCGCGCCTTGAGGGAAATGAAATTATCCGTTATGCCCATATTGGTACAGGGAATTTCAATGAAAAAACAGCGCGGTTATATACCGATTACTCTCTATTGACCGCAAAACCCGAAGTCACCAATGAAGTTCGTCGGGTATTTAACTTTATTGAAAACCCTTATCGTCCGGTTACATTTGATAATTTGATGGTATCGCCCCAAAACTCACGGGCAACGCTCAACCGATTAATTACTCAAGAAATCGAAAATGCCAAAGCGGGTGAAGTGGCCGGCATTACCCTGAAAATCAATAACTTAGTTGACAGGGAACTGGTGGATCGCCTGTATGATGCCTCAGAAGCCGGTGTTAAAGTTCGCATTCTGGTACGTGGCATGTGTTCTTTAGTTCCCAACCAGCCGGGTTTCAGTGAAAATATTCAGGTCACCAGTATTGTCGATCGCTTTCTGGAACACGATCGCGTTTATGTTTTTGCCAATAAAGGTGATGAGAAAATATTTCTCTCCTCTGCTGACTGGATGACACGAAATATCGATTATCGCATTGAAGTGGCAGTTTGCCTGCTGGAACCCATGTTAAAACAACAGGTTCTGGATATCCTCGAATTACAGTTCAGTGATACCGTCAAGGCACGTTATATTGATAAAGAGTTGAGCAACCGCTATGTTCCACGAGGAAATAAGCGTAAAATCCGTGCGCAACTTGCTGTTTATGATTATCTGAAACACCTTGAACAACCGGAACCCAGAGCCTGATTTATGCCGTTGAAACACGACACTCCCACACCCAAACCCCAAGAAATTGCGACTATTGATTTAGGCTCCAACAGCTTTCATATGGTAATTGCCCGTATTGTAAACGGTGCATTACAGGTTATTGGACGTTTAAAGAAGCGGGTTTACCTTGCCGATGGTTTAAACAGCAAAAATGAATTAAGCGAAGAAGCTATCCAGCGTGGTTTGAGCTGCCTTTCTCTGTTTGCCGAACGATTGCAGGGTTTTTCCGCAGATAATGTCTGTTTGGTGGGAACGCATAGTTTACGCGAAGCAACTAACGCACAAGAGTTTTTAAAACGGGCAAAAGAAATTATTCCCTACCCGATTGAAATTATTTCTGGTCATGAAGAAGCCCGCCTGATTTTTATGGGCGTTGAACATACTCAGCCAGAAAAAGGCCGAAAATTAGTGATTGATATTGGTGGTGGCTCCACGGAATTGGTTATCGGTGAAGATTTCGAACCACTTCTGATTGAAAGCCGTCGCATGGGCTGCGTCAGTTTTGCCCGTCAATTCTTTCCTGAGGGTGTAATCAACGAGCATAATTTCCGCAAGGCGCGGCTTCAGGCCGCACAAAAACTGGAAAACCTTGTTTGGCAATTCCGCACAAAAGACTGGGATTTTGCCTTGGGAGCATCGGGAACCATTAAAGCTATCCACGAATTATTGGTGGAACTGGGTGAAAAAGATGGTTTGATTACACCAGAACGCCTTAATATGCTGGTAAAACGGGTTCTGAAACACAAAAATTTCGATTCGCTGGATCTGCCGGGGCTTTCTGATGACCGCAAACAAACTTTTGTTCCCGGCCTTTCAATCTTGTGTGGTATTTTCGACGCCCTGCATATTCAGGAATTGCGTCTATCCCAAGGAGCGCTCAGGGAAGGTGTACTTTACGAAATGGAAGATCGTTTCCGCCATCAAGATATTCGTCAAAGAACCGCCAAAAGTCTTGCTGAACACTACAATATTGACCGGGAACAAGCCGATCGGGTCTGGAACACCGCCAAAAACCTTTATGATCAATGGGTAGAGCAAAATCCTAAGCGGGAGCACCCACAACTGGAGTCTATTCTGCTGTGGGCTGCCATGTTGCACGAAGTCGGTTTAAGTATCAATTTGAGTGGGCTGCAACGGCATTCCGCTTATATCCTGCAAAATACCGATCTACCGGGGTTTAACCAAGAACAGCAATCGTTACTGGCAACACTGGTACGTTATCATCGCAAGGCGATTAAAGTACATGAGCATCCCCGTTTCTATCTGTTCAAGAAAAAACAGTATCTTCCTATGTTGAAGATATTGCGGTTAGCAACCCTGTTGAATAATCAGCGCCAATCGACCACGACACCGGAAACCCTGAGGCTGGAAACTGATCATGGTCATTGGACACTCTATCTGCCAGCCAATTATTTAACGCAAAATGCCCTCATGCAGCTTGATTTAGAGAAAGAGCAAGAGTATTGGAGTGATGTGACAGGCTGGAATTTACACATTAAAGAGGAATCGACTTAACGATACACGTTATGAAGAAGAAAAAGAAAACTGTTCAAATTACAAAATTGATACTGCTTATCAGCTTTCTGATTTTATTTGGGCGTTTTATCTATTCATTCGTTGCAGCTCTGGAGCATTACCAGCAAAAGCAAACAAAACAGCAATCGGTGGAATATCTTAGTAGACCAGAAATAAAGTAGTTACTATGCTAACTTAAAGTCAATGCTCCTGATTATGTTATGGTTATGTTATTGTAACTACCCTGTTTTTTGCCCTATTTTCTGTCTTAAAGGTACATCATGTTACAGCCGGCCTTTACACCTGATAATGCAACCGTTGCCAACCAGCATTCCCAAAAACTGGCACATGTTCGTCAACGCTTACTTTCGTTATTCATTAACGACAAGCTATTTGTCGATAAATTATTGGGCCAGGCTGATGAACATTCAGCCATCAGCGACGAACAGCTACTGGAGAAAATAGAGGAAGTCAGTACCCTGCTGGCAGACCTGCATGCTGCCGACATTGCGGATATTCTGGAAGCTTTACCCTATGATGAGCGTCTTGCTTTGTGGCGTTTGATCGACAATAAGCAGCGCGGTGAAGTTCTGGTTGAAGCCTCTGTCCCGATCTGGGACAACTTGATTAAAGATATGTCTGACGTCAAGCTGCTGCGCGCTATTGGTACACTGCATGTGGATGAGCAAGCTTACATTGCGGAGCATCTGCCGCGTGAAACCACACGCCGCTTACTGACTTATCTGGAACCGAGTCAACGCAACCGCATCCGCGAAGTATTGCAGTACCATAAAGACAGCATCGGCCAGATGATGGATTTTGAGTTCGTAACAGTACGGGGAAGCATTACGCTCAGCACAGTTCAACGCTTTTTACGTTCCAGAGGCTCAATTCCCGAAACTACAGATAAGATCTTCGTTATTGACCGTAAAAACCGCCTTCAAGGGGAGCTTCCTCTCACAACCTTACTGACCAAGGCACCGGACAGATTGGTTTCCGAAGTGATGAATACGGATACCGTGACTTTCTCGCCAGAACAAAAAGGTGAAGATGCCGCCAGTGCGTTCGAACGTTATGACTTAATCTCTGCTGCGGTAGTCGATAATAATGGGCGTTTGATGGGCCGTCTGACCGTTGAAGATATTGTTGATACTTTAAGTGAAGAAACGGATACCAACATCCGCCGCATGGGAGGCCTGAGCCGGGAAGAAGACGTTTTTGCTCCTGTTGGGCAAGCTGTCAAAACTCGCTGGACATGGCTCGCGATAAACCTATGTACAGCTTTTGTCGCTTCACGTGTTATCGGGCTATTCGAACATACTATTTCCCAGCTTGTTGCCCTCGCAACTTTAATGCCTATTGTGGCAGGGATTGGGGGTAACACCGGCAACCAAACCATTACGATGATCGTCCGGGCGCTGGCACTCCATCAAATCCAAACCGGTAGTTTTACTTACCTGTTATTGAGGGAACTTGGCGTTGCTTTAATCAACGGTATTATTTGGGGTGGAATAATGGGTGTTGTCACTTACTTACTCTACAGCGATCTGGCTATGGGTGGTGTGATGACAATGGCAATGATACTGAACCTATTGATGGCCGCCCTGATGGGTGTATTGATTCCATTTATCATGATGAAATTGGGAAGAGATCCTGCAATTGGTTCCAGCGTAATGATTACAGCAATTACCGATACTGGTGGGTTCTTTATCTTTTTGGGATTAGCAACGCTGTTTTTGGTTTAAGTGCTTTCATATATTATTTTACCCAACCCATTACAATTGGGCTTATGTAAAAACGCCGATGATTTAATCGGCGTTTATCTCAATGACTAATATATTCTGTCGCCCCAGACACTATATCCAGAAGTTCCCGCCATATGGTGACGGTAAATAATGTCTTTATATTTAATAGAAATAATTTTTTCTGGTTATATTTCCTTATGGTTAACACTGTGAGGATAGTTCGATGATAACTCAAGAATTGTCGCATCTCGACATTCGATAGAATAATATAATTCCTGTGCTCCAGATTGGGCTGTACGATAAAAGTCAAATTTCAGATTTAATGTTTCATTATCGAAATTGCCATCATTAATAATGGTGATGATTTATCTTGTGGTTTTACAATACAATTGGTCTATGGTTAACATTTTATTCTCTGTGAATCAATGATGTAACTTTAATACAAACATTTCATTTTCCTGACCAGCCTGATATTTATTACCAATGTATAAAGTAAAAAATTAACTCTATGAAAAAAATACAGTTTATTAACTTTTATCCGCAATAGTACAGAATACATAAAATTAACAACCTATCCTGCTATAAGTAAGATCCTGAGTGGCAATCAGATTAGCAGAATATCAATATCGCATTCAGTTGGTACTACACCAGCACACTTGATGAACAAAGTTATGTTAATTAATCGCAAAGAGGAACGCTTATCGTTCATAACATAATTCTCTGCCCCTCTTTGGAGGTCCCATCACAAATTCCATGAAAAATCACTATCAAAAACATTATCTTTTTGACATAACCTCCATATTTTCTTCATTATTGACTAATTCTAGCTGGTTACACTAATAATATATTCTGCATCTATTTGGCATTAAGATGCGGCACGATTGATTATCGCCACAACATTGAGAGAATGTCGAGCAAATGAATAACAAAAGTCGTTCCTACTTTTTCCGACTCGCTGCGGCTATAGCCGTGATCGTCGCAGTGGTTTTCTTTGCGTGGAAATACTTTAACACGCCTTCAACACCAGATCAGACTCAGGATCCAGAATCAGAACAAAATGAAATCAAGCAAGTTCGATCGCCTGTGCAAGTAGCAACGGCTGAAATAAAATCTGTCCCCCATTATTTAAGAGGATTAGGGACGGTCCAGGCTGCAAATACCGTGACGGTCACCAGCCAAGTGGAAGGCCAGTTAATAAATCTGCATTTCAATGAAGGCCAATATGTCAAAAAAGGGGACTTGCTGGCTGAAATTGATCCGCGTCCTCTTCAGGTCAAATTAGCAAGAGCCCAAGGACAATATGCCAAAGACCAGGCAACATTAACGAATGCCAAACAAGATCTGATCCGCTTTCAACAATTAGTGAAGAATAAACTTATCCCCCAGCAAGATCTGGATAAGCAAATTTCTTTGGTGCGTCAGAGCGAAGCCAGTCTGAAAGCTGATCAATCAGATATTGACGAAGCTAAACTACAATTGAACTACAGCCGCATTACTGCGCCTATTTCCGGTCGTGTTGGTTTGAAACGTATTGATATCGGTAATTACATATCTGGTGCAGGTGGTACTCCGATTGTTGTCATTACACAAGTCGATCCCATTGATGTGCTGTTTTCTCTGCCTGAAAATGATATCAGCTTCGTATTAAACGCCCAGAAAAATCACGCAAATGTGCCTGTCACTGCATGGGATCGCAATAATCAGCAACAATTGGCACAAGGTAAACTACACAGTATTGATAACCAAATTGATGTCGCTACTGGAACGATTAAGATGAAGGCTCAATTTAATAATCAGGACAACGTGTTGTTTCCTAATCAGTTCGTCAATATTCAGATAAAAGTCGACACACTGAATAATGTCGTTGTGATCCCAACAGCCGGGTTACAAATGGGCAATTCAGGTAACTTCGTCTGGAAAGTGGATAAAGAAAATAAAGTCAGCAAGCATAAAGTCATTACGGGCTTGCAAAACAGCCAACTCGTGGTTATCAACAGCGGTTTGTCCGCAGGCGAACGGGTTGTCACCGATGGTATTGACCAACTGACCGACGGTGCCAAGGTTGAAATTGTCAAACCTTTGACAGTTGAGTCACCTGATACCGATAAAGTTCAAAAAAACTCAGAGCAATCAAACGGTAAAGTGGAGAATTCCTGATGCAACCTGATTCTCCAATTCCAGGTGGGGGACCATCCCGCCTGTTTATCTTGCGTCCTGTTGCCACGACACTGTTTATGATTGCGATATTGCTGGCCGGGTTTATCGGTTATCGGATGCTGCCTGTTTCTGCGTTGCCACAAGTGGATTATCCGACTATTCAAGTGGTAACGCTCTATCCCGGCGCCAATCCTGATGTTATGACATCTGCCGTTACAGCACCGCTGGAACGCCAGTTCGGGCAAATGTCCGGCTTAAAGCAGATGTCTTCCAGAAGTTCCGGGGGAGCCTCTGTTATCACGCTGGTATTCCAGCTTTCACTGCCATTGGATGTAGCAGAGCAAGATGTACAGGCCGCCATTAATTCAGCCAGCAATCTACTGCCGGAAGATTTGCCTTATCCCCCCATTTATAGCAAAGTCAACCCGGCTGATCCCCCTATTCTGACGCTGGCCGTAACGTCTGATGCCCTGCCTATGACACAAGTGCAGGATATGGTGGAAACCCGTGTAGCTCAGCGTATTTCTCAGGTCAGTGGCGTGGGTCTGGTCACCTTGGCTGGCGGGCAACGTCCTGCGGTACGGGTGAAATTGAATGCACAGGCCATCGCCGCACAAGGTTTAGACAGTGATACGATTCGTTCGGCTATCATGAAAGCCAATGTCAATTCTGCGAAAGGCAGTTTTGATGGGCCAACACGTTCGATCACGATTTCCTCCAACGATCAGATGAAATCTGTCGATGATTATCGCAAGCTAATCGTTGCCTATAAAAATGGCTCCCCTATTCGCCTGAGTGATGTTGCGAGCATTGAACAAGGGGCAGAAAATGACAAACTCGGCGCATGGGCTAATGAAAAACCCGC
Source organism: Xenorhabdus sp. PB62.4 (assembly GCF_014467285.1). NCBI lineage: Bacteria > Pseudomonadati > Pseudomonadota > Gammaproteobacteria > Enterobacterales > Morganellaceae > Xenorhabdus > Xenorhabdus sp. PB62.4. The sequence goes on from NZ_NKHR01000021.1 coordinate 40,699, forward strand.
TATTGTCATTAATGTTCAACGCCAACCCGGCGCGAATGTTATCGAGACTACAGATAATATCCGTGTCATGCTGCCGGAGCTGATCAGCAGCCTGCCCAAATCAGTCAATGTGGAAGTCCTGACAGATCGTACTGTTACAATCCGCAATTCGGTCAAGGATGTTCAATTTGAACTGTTGCTGGCTATTGCGCTGGTCGTCATGGTGATTTATCTGTTCTTGCGCAATACCACGGCAACCTTGATTCCCAGTATTGCTGTACCGCTTTCATTGGTGGGAACGTTTGCCGTTATGTATTTCTGCGGCTTTTCCGTCAATAACCTCACCTTGATGGCATTAACCATCGCAACCGGCTTTGTGGTCGATGATGCGATTGTCGTTATAGAAAATATTTCCCGTTATATTGAACGGGGAGAAAAACCTCTGGCGGCAGCATTAAAAGGAGCGGGAGAAATTGGCTTTACTATTATTTCTCTGACCTTTTCGTTAATTGCTGTATTGATCCCATTGCTGTTTATGGGAGATATCGTCGGCCGCCTGTTCCGGGAATTCGCTATTACTCTTGCTGTCGCCATTTTAATTTCTGCGGTTGTGTCATTGACACTAACACCAATGATGTGCGCAAGAATGCTGAAATCCGAAGCAGACATTAAACACAATCGCTTTGAACAAGCTTGCGAACATTTCTTTGAACGCATGATTGCGATATATGCGGTCTTTTTGAAACGGGTGTTAAATCATCCTTGGATCACCCTTAGCGTTGCGTTTGGTACGTTAGCGCTGACTGCCCTGCTCTATATCATGATCCCCAAAGGTTTTTTCCCTTTGCAAGACAACGGGTTGATTCAGGGCACACTAGAAGCTCCACAATCCATTTCATTCAATGCGATGGCAGATAAACAACGGCAAGTGACTACGCTGTTACTGCAAGATCCTGCGGTGGATAATGTCACGACATTTATCGGCGTTGATGGTAATAATTCAACGTTGAATAATGCACGTCTCCAGATTACGTTGAAACCGCTCAGCCAACGTGACGACCGGGTTGACGAGGTAATCCCACGACTACAGAAACGTATTGCCGGAGTACCCGATGTCACGTTGTACCTGCAACCGACACAAGATTTGACAATTGACACCCAAGTATCCCGTACGCAATACCAATTCACATTGCAGGCAACTTCTCTTGATGAACTCGCTGTCTGGGTTCCAAAATTGCAAAGTGCTCTGAAGCAGCGACCAGAGTTGGTAGATATCGGTCACAACTGGCAAGATAAAGGGCTTGTCGCTTATCTCAATGTGAATCGTGATATGGCCAGCCGATTTGGGATCTCCATGGCTGCCGTGGATAATGCGCTGTATAACGCTTTCGGCCAACGCCTGATTTCGACCATTTACACACAGTCAAATCAGTATCGGATTATTCTTGAACAAGATACGAAAAATTCATCAGGTCTGGAAGCGTTCAACGATCTTTATCTGACCGGAAATGATGGAAAAATGGTGCCACTTAATGCCATTGCTACTGTTGAACAACGGCTTGGGAATTTATCTATCAATCACTTGCAACAATTCCCTTCTGTCACTTTTTCGTTCAACACAACGAAAAATGCTTCCCTTGAAGACGCAGTGAATGCCGTCAAGGAGACAGAACGGTCAATTCAAATGCCAAAAGATATTATCACGCAATTTCAAGGGGCAACGCTGGCATTCCAGGATGCCCTCAGCAATACCCTTTGGTTGATTCTAGCTGCTGTCGTCGCTATGTATATCGTGCTCGGTATACTGTATGAAAGTTTTATCCATCCAGTTACCATTTTGTCAACCTTGCCTACTGCGGGTGTTGGCGCATTGCTGGCTTTGATGGTGGGCGGATATGAATTAGATATTATCGCCATCATTGGGATCATTCTCTTAATCGGCATTGTGAAGAAGAATGCCATCATGATGATCGATTTTGCTCTGGCAGCGGAGCGTGAAAAAGGCATGTCCCCCTATGAGGCTATTTATCAAGCCTGTCTGTTACGTTTCAGGCCGATATTGATGACGACAATGGCGGCACTATTGGGCGCATTGCCTCTGATGCTCAGCACCGGTATCGGGGCGGAACTGCGTCGCCCATTGGGTGTCAGCATGGTGGGCGGTTTGATTATGAGCCAGATTCTGACCTTGTTTACAACTCCCGTCATTTATCTACTTTTTGATCAGTTAGCACATTCTTACCGGAAAAATAGTTACCGGAAAAATAAGAACCGGAAGGCTGAAAAAGATAATCAAACCAGGCTTGATAAACCCTCTGTTAATCATCAGGAGCCGCTGTGAAATTTTTCGCCCTATTTATCCAGCGGCCGGTTGCCACGACATTGCTGAGTTTAGCCATCACTCTGTGTGGTGCGCTCAGTTTTATCTTGTTGCCTGTATCGCCGCTGCCAAAAGTGGATTTTCCTGTGATAACAGTCCATGCCTCTATGCCCGGTGCGTCACCAGAAACGATGGCGTCCTCTGTGACGACACCTCTGGAACGCGCGTTAGGCAGGATTGCAGGGGTAAAAGAGATGGGGTCCACCAGCTCGTTGGGAACCTCCTTTATTTATTTGGAGTTCGACCTCAATCGGGATATCAATGGCGCAGCAAGGGACGTTCAATCCGCCATCAATGCTGCGCAAAGCTTATTGCCCTCCGGTATGCCAAACAAACCGGTATATTATAAAGCCAATCTATCAGACGCCCCGATCATGATATTAACCCTCACGTCAGACAGTTATAGTGAAGGGCAGCTCTATGATCTGGCTTCCACCAGATTGGCTCAAAAAATTTCTCAGGTAGAAGGCGTCAGTAAAGTCAGTGTCGGTGGTAGTTCATTACCTGCTATACGTGTTGAATTGAATCCTAACGCCCTTTTCAATCAAGGTGTTTCTCTCAATGATGTCAGCAATGCTATCAGTGATGCCAATGTCCGGCGCCCGACAGGCTATGTTGATTCAGATAAACAAAACTGGCAACTGCATACCAATGATGAATTGAAAACAGCAGACAGCTATCGCTCTATTATTGTGCATTATAATAATGGCGCTCCGGTTCGTTTGCAGGATGTCGCAAATGTTAAAAATTCGGTCGAGGATATCCGGGCAGCGGGGATGTCCGGCAATAAATCTGCAATTGTCATTATTATCCGCCGTGAAGCCGGTGCGAATATTATCGCAACTGTTCAACGCATTCGTGATCAACTTCCTATCCTGCAAGAATCTCTGCCTGCCAGTATTCAATTAAACATCGCACAGGATCGCTCACCCGCTATCCAAGCTTCCCTGCAAGAAGTAGAAAGAGCTCTTGCTATTGCGGTTGCCTTGGTCATTCTGGTGGTGTTCCTGTTTTTACGTTCAGGCCGGGCTACATTGATTCCGGCAATTGCCGTTCCGGTATCACTCATTGGCACTTTTACTGCTATATATTTATGTGGTTTCAGTTTAAACAACCTTTCGCTGATGGCACTAACCATTGCCACCGGATTTGTTGTTGATGATGCGATTGTTGTACTGGAAAATATTTCCCGGCATCTGGATGCCGGGTTGAAACCAATGGAAGCCGCCCTCAAAGGTGTCAGGGAAGTTGGATTCACAGTCCTTGCCATGAGTCTGTCACTCATTGCCGTATTCATTCCTCTCGTGTTGATCGATGAGCTACTCGGCAGGCTTTTCCGGGATTTTGCTGTCACACTGGCAACCGCCATTGGAATTTCGTTGTTAGTTTCACTGACATTGACTCCAATGATGTGCGCGTATTTACTCAAATCATCACCGCTAAAAACACAGAGACAAAAGCAAGGCTTCGGTAAGGTATTGCTGAAAATTCAGCAAAGTTATGGCCGTTCACTGAAATGGATACTCAATCATACTCGTTGGGTACTACTTACATTAGTCGGTATTATCGCTCTGAATATCTGGCTCTATATCAGTATCCCGAAAACATTTTTCCCTCAACAAGATACGGGAAAAATGTTGGGCTTTGTGGTTGCGGATCAAAGTATTTCATTTCAAGCTATGCGTGAAAAAATGAAACGCTTTATGCAGATCATTGATGAAGATCCAACAGTGGATAATGTTGTGGGATCTACCGGTGGTGATAGCATTAACACTGGCGTTATGTTTATTTCCCTGAAACCACTGGAAGAGCGTTCTGAAAGTATCCAACAAGTGATAACGCGTTTAAGAAGTAAGCTCACCAATGAGGCAGGAGCACGTCTTCATTTAGTTCCTGTTCAGGATCTCAGATCCGGGGGACGTGGTTCAAAATCCACTTATCAGTTTAATTTACTGTCCGATGATTTTGGCGAACTGCGCAAATGGAGTCCTATTGTCAAAAAAGCATTGGAAAAACAGCCGCAATTAGTGGATGTCAATTCAGATGAAGACGAAGAGGCTAAAGGGGCAGAAGTAGCGATTATCTATGATCGTGATGTAATGGCGCGTTTAGGCATCAATGTCGCTGATGCCAATAACTTACTCTACAATGCCTTTGGACAACGGCAGGTTTCTACCATTTACCAACCGTTAAATCAGTACAAGGTGGTGATGGAAGTTGCACCACAATACAATCAGGACCCAACGGCGTTGGAGAAAATGTTTGTCATTAATAACAAAGGGGAACGTATCCCGCTTTCCTATTTTGCTCACTGGCGTCCTGCTAACGCCCCGTTAGATGTTTATCACGAAGGGCTTTCTGCCTCTTCGACTATCGGTTTTGATGTTGCGCCGGGTTATACGTTGTCTGACGCAATCATTGTAATAGAAAGAACCATGACAGAACTCGGTGTTCCTTCGTCAGTTCGCAGTTCATTTGCAGGCACTGCACAAGATTTCCAACAGAGTGAACGCTCCCAATTGTTTGTGATCCTTGCCGCGATTGTGACAGTTTATCTGGTTCTGGGCGTCTTGTATGAAAGTTATCTTCATCCATTGACGATTCTGTCTACCCTGCCTTCTGCGGGAATAGGGGCATTATTAGCACTGGAGTTGTTCAATACGCCATTCAGCCTGATTGCGATGATTGGAATCATGCTGCTGGTGGGAATTGTTAAGAAAAACGCCATCATCATGGTGGATTTCGCCCTCGAAGCGCAACGAAACGGTAATGTCAGTCCTCAAGAGGCGATCTTTCAAGCCTGTTTATTGCGGTTCCGGCCGATTATGATGACGACACTTTCTGCTTTGTTCGGTGCTTTACCTTTGGTACTGAGCAACGGAGACGGCGCTGAACTGCGTTTCCCATTGGGTATCACCATTGTCGGTGGACTGGTGATGAGCCAGTTGCTTACGCTATATACCACCCCTGTTGTATATTTGTTCTTTGACCGACTGCGCGAAAAATGGCTGCGACGTCGTACCAAACAGCCCCACGCATCGGCATCCGCAGGAAATTCATGATAAAAACAGGTATCAGCAGTAAGTTATTTTTGGCGATTTTTGCCACTTGTATGTTGGTATTGGTCACTATGCACTGGGGCGTCCGCCTCAGTTTCCAGCACGGCTTTATTGGCTATATCAAACAAAATAGCCAAATGCGGGCAAAGATGCTGGCAGAAGCGTTGACAGAACAATACCAGCAATACGGTGATTGGCGTTTCCTAACCCAAAATGATCGGATGATTTTTCAAATCATCCGTACTATTGAACAAAATAGTGATATCTATAAAAAAACCACTTCCCATGGTTGGCGTCCCCAGTTCTGGGTTGTGGATACTCAAATGAATCGTTTGGTAGGTCATTCCAATGACATTCCGGCAGAAAGTTACCGTGAACCTGTCACTTATCAAAATGACGTTGTCGGTTGGGTCATTGTCAGCACTTCAGACAAAATTACGCGTCAGGCCGATATTAGCTTCGCCCACCAGCAACAATTCACCAGTTGGATTATTGCTGGTTTTTCCACCTTACTGGCACTGATTGCGACTTTTCTTCTCTCCCGTGGCTTTTTAAGGCCAGTCAAACGTTTGGTAGAAGGAACCCACAAACTTGCTGCTGGTGATTTTAGTGTCCGCGTTATTCCATCCAGTCAAGATGAAATCGGTAAGCTGGCGTCAGATTTTAATCAGCTCGCCAGTACACTGGAAAAAAATGAGCAGATGCGACGTGATTATATGGCGGATATTTCCCATGAATTGCGCACCCCACTTTCTGTGCTGCGTGGAGAACTGGAAGCCTTGCAGGATGGTGTGCGGCAACCGACACAAGAGACTATCCATTCTCTACTCACGGAAGTCACGACCTTAACAAAATTGGTCAACGACCTGCATTTATTATCACTTTCCGATCGCGGCTCTCTGACTTATAGAAAAGAAGCCGTTAAGGTCAGCGAATTACTGCAACTCTCTGTGGCAGGTTATCAAGGTCGTTTTGCTGATAAACAAATCACCTTGGCGTTGAGCCTGAAAGAAAATGTAACTTTGTTTGCTGATCCAGATCGACTGATACAGCTATTCCAAAACTTGCTAGAAAACAGCCTGCGCTATACCAATGAGCACGGAAAAACAATTATTCAAGCTTATTCAAATCAACACAGATGGGTATTGGATTTACAAGACAGTGCTCCCGGACTGACTGCCGGGCAATGCCAACATGTTTTTGAGCGTTTTTATCGTTGTGAATCTTCCCGCAATCGTGCAAGCGGTGGCTCAGGGTTAGGGCTGGCAATTTGTTATAATATCGTCGAAGCGCACGATGGAACGATTCATGCGGAAAGATCACCTTTAGGTGGTATAAAAATTCACGTAGAATTACCATTGATGACATTCCCTGAACATGAAACACTCTGAACCTAATACGCAATGAGTATATATTCTACACAATATACCGTTCTCATCGTTGAAGATGAACCGAAATTGGGACAGTTGCTGGTTGATTATTTGCAATCGGCAGATTATCAGACTGAATGGCTGAAACGCGGTGATGAAGTCATTGATCATGTTCAAAGATACCAGCCCCATATTATCTTACTTGATCTGATGCTACCCGGTCTTGATGGGTTATCGGTCTGTCGGGAAATTCGTAAGTTTTCTGATATCCCGATTGTAATAATGACAGCGAAAACGGAAGAAATTGATCGGCTTCTCGGATTGGAAATTGGGGCTGATGATTATATCTGCAAACCGTATAGCCCACGGGAAATGGTAGCCAGAGTAAAAACAATCCTCCGCCGTTGTTATCGCCCGCAAGATATCGTCAGCGAACAAGGTGCGCTGACCATAGATGAAAATCATTTTCAGGCACGTCATCTTGAACGGGCGCTTGAACTGACCCCCGTTGAATTTCGATTGCTTAAGATTATGTCCAGCCAACCGGGGCGGGTTTTTTCCCGTGATCAGCTATTGAATAATCTTTATGATGATCATCGCATCGTGAATGATCGTACCATTGATAGCCATATTAAGAACTTGCGTAGAAAGCTAGAACAATTGGATGAAGATAAATCTTTTATTCGTTCAATTTATGGCCTTGGCTATCGTTGGGAAGCTGAGATCTGTCGTTTGATGTGACAATATTCACAGCAATTCGGTTTTGTCTCAATCATTCACGCGATTTTTCTTAAATGTCGTTACGATTCAGGAAGTAAACCAGCGACAATAAACTCCGTTGTAGCGATCCCAAATCAACTCCAAAGCCGCTCTATGTGCGTTTTAATGAACTAACGTCAAGTTATTACTACACGACAAATAAATTTTTTGCCAAACCTCTTTACTGTACAAAATTCAAGCTAAACTTAAGCTAATAATTACCCAATCAGGAGAGTTTCTTATGGCTACTGGGCATTATGATCTTAAGAAAGCAAAGAACGGGCAATTTTACTTCAATCTGGTGGCAGCAAACGGTGATATTATTTTGAACAGTGAAATGTATACCACTAAGGCTGCTGCCAACAAAGGTATTAACTCTGTGCGGGTCAATTCTCCCAATAAAACCCGCCATGAAGTGAGAAAAAATAAGTCAGGTAAGTCTTATTTTGTCCTGAAAGCCCGCAATCATCAGATTATTGGTGTCAGTGAACCTTATGCTAATGAAGCCAGCATGAAGAAATGTATACAATCGGTCATGAAAGCCGGGCCGACAGAAAGTATTCGTGATTTGACCAAACCCGATTTGGTCAAACACAATTAATGGCTCGCGCCGTATCAGCGGCGCGTTTTTCTTTAACCATATCCGGCAATTCAATTTATAACCAATGCAGGCTAACTTGTTCTGGTGACTAAAGTAATCTCAGAAGAAATCATCTCTAGTCCCCTTCCGGGACGATAATATATTTGTGCTAATGACGGAATAAGCGCTAAAATCCCCCTCCCTTTAACCTTACCCTTAGTAATGATAAAGATGATAGGGTAAGGGCTGACTTGAACTCAGACTGAGAATGCTAAGAATATGTTTACTCCAGAATTACTTTCTCCTGCCGGCTCTTTGAAAAATATGCGTTATGCGTTTGCCTATGGTGCAGATGCTATCTATGCTGGTCAACCCCGCTATAGCCTGCGTGTCCGCAATAATGAATTTAACCATGAAACGTTGGCTCAAGGCATTAAAGAAGCCCACGAATTAGGTAAACGTTTTTATGTTGTCGTCAATATTGCACCACATAATGCAAAGCTGAAAACATTTATTCGTGATTTGAAACCTGTTGTGGAAATGGGGCCTGATGCGCTGATTATGTCCGATCCGGGTTTAATCATGATGGTGCGCGAAGCATTTCCTGAAATAGACATTCATCTTTCAGTTCAGGCAAACGCGGTTAACTGGGCTACCGTCAAATTCTGGAAACAAATGGGATTAACGCGTGTCATTCTTTCCCGTGAACTTTCACTGGAAGAAATTGCTGAAATCCGTCAGCAAGTACCAGAAATGGAACTTGAAGTTTTTGTCCATGGCGCACTCTGCATGGCTTATTCTGGTCGTTGTCTGTTATCGGGCTATATCAATAAACGCGATCCTAATCAGGGAACATGCACTAACGCCTGCCGCTGGGAATATAATGTTCAGGAAGGTAAAGAAGATATTGTCGGTAATATTGTTCATATGCACGAGCCTATTCCTGTCAAGAATGTTGAACCCACATTGGGCCAGGGTGCTCCAACAGACAAAGTATTCATGATCGAAGAAGCCAAACGCCCGGGCGAATACATGTCAGCATTTGAAGATGAACATGGCACTTATATCATGAACTCTAAAGACTTACGTGCGATTGAGCATGTGGAGAGATTAACCGACATGGGTGTTCACTCATTAAAAATCGAAGGACGTACAAAATCTTTCTATTATTGTGCCCGCACAGCTCAGGTATATCGCCGTGCCATTGATGATGCCGTTGCCGGAAAACCTTTCGACCCTACTCTCATGACGACTCTGGAAGGCCTGGCACACCGTGGTTATACAGAAGGTTTCCTGCGTCGTCATACCCATGATGCCTACCAGACTTATGAATGCGGCTATTCGATATCAGACACCCAACAATTTGTTGGTGAGCTTACTGGCAACCGAATCAACGGGTTGGCCGAAGTCGCCGTGAAGAATAAGTTTCTTGTTGGAGATCAACTGGAGCTCATGACACCATCAGGCAACATTAACTTTACGTTAGAATCCATGACAAATAAGAAAGGTCAGTCAGTAGAAGTCGCACCCGGTGATGGGCATATCGTTTATCTCCCAATTCCTGAAGAAATTAATCTGAATTATGCCTTACTTGTCCGACATTTAAAGAGCGGCAATACCAGAGCGCCTCATTCACAAGAATTTCCAGTGAAATAATTCGAAATGAAGTTTTAAAGAAATTGTTCTGTTTTTTTAGAAACAGATCACATCAATACCATTTTATTTCTCGTATTATCAGCTCTGAAAAACGAAGAACTAAAAAAGTTTTACTGTAAGACTAGGAACCACCTCCTTGGCTAGCTCAATCTCCCTTGGGCTGGCCTTTTCTTTTATACAAAAAATAAAAAATAGCAATAAATTCAATTGATTATAAAAAGCCCCTTCACTGCAAAAATATAAATTAGCTTAATGTTTTTCAATTTCCCATTGGTTACATATTAATCAGGGATTGGCAACATTATTTATTATGAGCAGTAAAACCATATAACAATAAATATCATCTGGTTTCCTTCAGTTTAATGAAGGAAACTTTAAGAAAACACCGCTCAATTTATTCAATTACAGAATAGACTAATGGTTATTTATCATCATGCAAAATAAGTATTATTTTACTTTACTGTCATGCAGAATGATTAAATTTTAACAACATTTGTATTAACTGAAGCGATCCACTACGGTTTCCCTCTCTGCTTACCTTGTGATCAATATAAATATCAACAACAATCAGCAGCGCCTTTTGCAAACTGGAGTTAATCATGACTGATATCGCTAAGTTGTTAGGAAAAGACGCTGAAAGTTTATTACAACATCAATGCAATACCATTCCACGTGAAAACCTCTATCTCCCCGGTACCGATTTTGTCGATAGAGTGATGATCGAAAATAATCGACCCAATACTGTTTTACGTTCCATGCAGACCTTAATGAATCACGGTCGTCTGGCAGGCACTGGTTATCTCTCAATTTTGCCGGTAGATCAGGGCGTTGAACATTCTGCGAGTGCTTCTTTTGCCACCAACCCGCTCTATTTTGACCCTAAAAATATCGTTGAATTGGCGATCGAAGCGGGTTGTAACTGTGTTGCTTCAACTTATGGTGTGCTGGCATCAGTTTCTCGCCGTTATGCCCATAAAATTCCGTTCTTGGTAAAACTAAATCATAATGAGACGTTAACCTATCCAGCCCAATATGACCAAACCTTGTATGCCAGTGTCGAACAGGCATTTAACATGGGTGCAGTTGCGGTCGGTGCAACAATCTATTACGGCTCTCCTGAATCACGTCGCCAAATCGAAGAAATCTCTGCCGCATTCGAACGCGCTCATGAACTAGGCATGGTTACTGTGTTATGGGCTTATCTGCGTAATTCGGCATTCAAAAAAGATGGAGTTGATTACCATACCAGCGCCGACTTAACGGGCCAGGCGAATCATCTGGCAGCAACAATCGGTGCTGATATCGTTAAGCAGAAAATGGCTGAAACTAATGGTGGCTATACGGCTATTGGGTTTGGGCATACTGATAAACGTGTTTATAACAATTTGACTACTGAACACCCGATTGATCTCGTTCGCTATCAGCTTGCTAACTGTTACATGGGGCGCGCTGGATTAATCAATTCGGGTGGGGCTTCCGGCGATAACGACTTGAGTGATTCAGTCCGTACCGCTGTCATCAACAAACGTGCCGGAGGCATGGGGTTGATCCTCGGTCGCAAAGCGTTCAAGAAATCAATGAAAGAAGGCGTTGAGCTAATTCACTCCGTTCAGGATGTTTATCTCGACAAAAAGATCACAATCGCGTAATCCAGCTTTTTTCACTTCCCATACTCAAGATGGGGATACAAATATCCCCATTATTTAATACAAGTACTTCATTTAATGACAAGCGGGCACCCACATTATTCACCACCACTGGTGAAAATGGTGGACTGGCCCTATTCCCTGACCAACTTCGAGGGTATCAGCCTGCGCAAGCGCATTCTGCAAATACATTTTTGCAACAGGCAACGTGCTTTGCCAATCAGGATAACGGGGACGTAATGCAGTAAGTGCGGCAGACAAAGTACAACCTGTACCATGAGTATTCCGTGTATTCACCCGGGTTGAAGTAAAACGCCATTCACCTTCAGGAGTAAACAGCCAATCGGGGCTTTCCTCATTGATCAAATGACCTCCTTTCAATAAAACTGCCTGACATCCTATTGAAAGCAATTCACGCCCCTGTTGCAACATATCAGCTTCTGTTTTGGCAAGAGCGCATTTCAGTATAGCAGCAGCTTCCGGTAAGTTTGGTGTGACCAAAGAAACAATTGGCAGTAACTGTTCTACCATTGCTGTAACGGCTTCTGGTAATAATAGTGGATCACCACTTTTTGCCAGCATAACAGTATCCAATACGATGTAAGGAATAGGATAACGGCGCAATGTTTCAGCCACTATAGCGACATTAGCAGCATTCGATAACATGCCAATTTTGGCGCTATCTATTCTGATATCTGAAAGTACAGATTCGAGTTGGGAAGCAACAAAGAGGGGATCGATATCATAAATTGATTGTACGCCCATTGTATTTTGGGCAACCAGTGCAGTTATCACAGCCGTGCCATAAGCACTAAGCGCGGAAAAAGTCTTTAAATCGGCCTGAATGCCGGCACCACCGCTAGGATCTGTCCCTGCGATAGTCAGTGAGTTAATTCTCATTATGGTGATTCCTATCACCAGCCAAAGAAAAGCAGATATCAAAATAGGAGATACCATGACTTCCCTACGCTGGCATTATCCAGATCAGGTAATACGGGTACTTCTCAGCTCAATAAAGAACGCCCCGAGTCAAAATAAAAATCACTCTATTAGTATCCCAATAGAGTGATATTTGCAATGGTTTATTATCAGACAATAAAACCAGACTGACAATAATACATTTAGCCAGTAATTAAATACTAACCAAAATAAATTTATTACTATAAAGCTGAGACGTTTGCAGCAGCAGGGCCTTTAGGACCATCCTGAATTTCAAACTCAACTTGTTGGCCTTCAGACAATGTTTTAAACCCATCTTTCATAATTGCAGAAAAATGTACAAATACATCTTTGCTACCATCAGCTGGAGTAATAAAACCAAAACCTTTAGACTCGTTGAACCACTTCACGGTACCAGTGATTTTTGCCATTTCAAAAATTTCCTTTGAATCACTTTATTAGCCGACAGGCATAAAAATAAACAAACCAGTATTGGTTGCTGTTATTTATTAACAAAACAGAACTTCGTTTACCCATGTGTTTTATCACATACTCTTTATATAATCGCAAGCCATTTTTTTCAGGTGCTGGAGCTAACGCACACATTTAAAATACTTAACATCCATACCGATTTGAAATTACACAATAATTTTTAAGTTATATAACTTCATGAATAAATACAAAAAGAAAATTTTAACCCAAGAAACAACTTTAATTAATCTAATATATAATGCTGTTTTTTACGCCTGTTATAGAGTAGATCAGAGAGTTATAGTTATCCCGAAGTTGCATTTCGGATAACTATAAAATAATGGTTAATTTCGCACCTATTCATTGAAGCATACAATATAGTTATTCTACATATAACCAGATTACTTTTTGTTTATCATTTATTAAATATTGTTCAATTATAATATTAATTGCTAAAAATCGACTATTAATGACATTTATTTACCCGTAATCACATAGCATAACCGTTTTACCTATGGACTCACATAATCGTCTTGAGACGATTTAGACTCTCTTTTCAATCAACCTATATTCCCGGTATATACAATAATGGTAATGTGCTGTTTAGCTGGTTACGTTGGCAATGGTAAATATCTAATATATCGAAATTCATTGGGTATATAACAAAAACTCTCTTAATCAATTGGTTTTCATATATCACTATGTTTGTCATATTGGTGTTTGTCATATTAGTACTGACAATAATAATCAGCCGGATATCGATATCATACCCGGCTGAAAAACATGCTGAATGGATTAATAGCTAGTTTACTCGTTTGTCTGCTTTTTTGATCTAGCCACCAAGTAACCCACCCACAATACACCAATCCAGAATGGCATCAGAATAACTGAAATACGAATTGCTGGCATCATCAGAATAATGACGAGAATGAACGCCAAGAATGCCAGACACAGGTAGTTCCCGAATGGATACCATAATGCCCGAAATTGTGTCTTAACACCTTCTTTGTTCTTAGCCGCGCGGAATTTCAGGTGAGCAAAACAAATCATAATCCAGTTAATGACCAACGTTGTCACCACTAAAGACATCAACAGTTCAAATGCCTTACCGGGCATAATATAGTTAATCAATACACCAATCGATGTTGCTAAGGCCGATAAACCAATGGACAAGACAGGTACACTACGTTTATTAACTTTTGTCAGGATGCGGGGGGCATTACCTTGTTTAGCCAAACCATATAACATTCGGCTATTACAATACACTCCACTGTTATAAACAGATAATGCAGCCGTAAGTACCACCACATTTAGGACGTTCGCTACCCAAAAGCTATCCAGATCATGGAAGATTAAAACGAATGGGCTACCACCTTCTACTACGTTCTGCCAAGGATAAAGTGCAAGCAAAATAGCCAGTGAACCGATATAAAACAGCAAAATTCGATAAACAACCTGATTGGTTGCTTTTGGTATATTTTTCTCAGGATGTTCCGCTTCCGCCGCAGTAATTCCCACTGTTTCCAGCCCACCAAATGAAAACATGATTACTGCCATCGCCATAATCAAGCCAGTCACCCCATTTGGCATAAAACCGCCCTGCTGCCATAAATTGGTTATGCTTGCCTGTGGGCCGCCATTACCACTAATCAGTAAGTAGCTTCCAAAGATAATCATGCCGATAATTGCAGTAACTTTGATGATAGAAAACCAAAATTCGGTTTCACCGTATAACCGAACATTAATCAGATTAACAAGATTAATCAGTACAAAGAATATTGCAGCAGAAACCCATGTCGGAACCTCTGGCCACCAATATTGGATATATATACCAACGGCGGTTAATTCTGCCATGCCGACCAGAATGAACATTGCCCAGTAATTCCAGCCCGATAAAAAACCAGCAAAGTTTCCCCAGTATTTATAAGCAAAATGGCTAAATGACCCCGCAACAGGCTCCTCAACGACCATTTCCCCTAGCTGGCGCATAATCAAAAATGCAATAAATCCAGCAATCGCATATCCGAGAAGTACCGAAGGGCCAGCCATTTTTATCGTTTGGGCAATGCCTAGAAATAATCCTGTTCCTACTGCACCACCGAGGGCAATAAGCTGAATATGCCTGTTTTTTAAACCACGCTTAAGCGTCGTTTGTTGTTCTTGTTGTCCTGCCATCTAGTCCTCTTTTTGCGATGCTTGGAACCTGTCTCATTAAAAGCCATTTTAATTGTTGCTCTTAGACCTGAGTAGCGTAAAAAAATCCACCAGCCTCCCAATTCTCACAAAATTTGTCGAATCTAAATTACTTCAATTATTGTAATAATTGGGCTATTCCCTGACTTAACGCGATATTTAGTCTGTTAATTAGAATCAGGTGGATATTAAAACATCATTTACAAAGAATGAATACCACGAATGTATGTTAACACACATGCAAGCAGGAAAATGATTAGGATGCTCATCAAAAAGGTAAATATCGAGTGATAGAACAAATACCTAATTCGAATTGTCCATGACCATGTCCTTGATCACCGTGTACGGTGCCTTGCTCACAATGTACGTCCAGTGCCAGTAAATACAAAAATAGACACACTAATATCAAGCACAAAATTAATACTATTACTTTCATATTCAATTAGGTCACCTTAGAATGATTTCATTGTAGTTAATGTTATAATCAAATATTATAGGGGGTTTTATATGATATAACATTCAAATTTTAGTTCAGTCATTACTGAGCCTCGCAATGATCGATTTTGTCATCTTGAAAAGAAGTTGTGTATACTTCCCCAACCTTTAACCAATTTAAAATTGTAATGCCACAAGATAACCACTTAGCACTTGTATGCGCACTGAGTAAATGGATAGAAAACCATCTTGGCCGTGTCATTCATCTTGAAGAGCTTGCTGCTTACTCTGGCTATTCACTTTGGCACATGCAGAAAATATTCAAAGAAGTCACAGGAATATCGCTTGGCAAATACATTCGTCAGAGACGATTGGCTGGCGCGGTTTCCCTACTGAGAAACAGTTCATTGCCAATTTTTGATATTGCCCTGGACTTCGGCTTCGGTTCTCAATCTCACTTCACATATATGTTCCGTAAAGAATATGGCATTACACCTTATGATTTTCGCCAAAGTATAGATATTGAACTTGAAGTTAAACTTCCATTGCATCTGACTTACAACTGCGAATCATAAAGCTTGATATCGTCAGCGGCCATTCAATGGCCGCTCCTGCATGATCCTTCACTATTCCTTTTGCTAAATAACACTATGTTATTTTGTTATTTTTCTTTTCCGATACATTAAGCATATACGATTATCGATATTTTTCGACCAGTGCCAAAGCAATGGCTTCTGTTTCTGCATCAGGATTGCCACTGATATCTGACGGGCGAAAATGCATCTGAAATGCTTGGATAGTTTTGTGGGTTACATCATCCAGTAAACCCGTTTGAGGGATGCTATAACCATAATAAGATAAGGCTTTCTGTATTGACAGAACGGATGCGGGCACATCAGGAGCCCTACCGGCCAAATGTTTATTGACCGTCACATAATCAGGCCAAGCACCGATTCCTTGTTCATAAAGTAATTGCCACGGGAAAGCAGGCCCAGGATCTTCTTTTCTAAGTGGTGCTATATCACTATGACCAACAACATTCACCGCCTTGATTTGATAACGCTGAATAATATCTTTTGCCAATCGAATCACTGCATCAATTTGTGATGGGTGATATAAGCACCACTCTTTTTTGATAAAGTGTTGCTTAAATCCACAATTAACAATTTCAATACCAATAGAATAGCGGTTTAGACTTTGGTATCCATCCCATTCACTTTTTCCCGCATGCCATGCCCTTTCCTTTTCTGAAACCAATTGAAAAATAATTGGTTCTTCCTTCTCATACTTTGGTTGAGAGGGAATAAGATAATGCGCGCTGACCTTTCCTCCCGTTAATACCTGTAGAGAGCGTCTGTCATCCAAAGCCGTATAATGTAAAACAAGGAAATCAACTGAATCAATATGTTGCTTAGTTGAATAAGGATAGGAATGTTCAACAATATAACTATTTCTGTCTTCACGCTCAGGAGAATAAGCGCAGCCAATCAACAGAGTGATAAGCACGCAATTTATTAATATTCTTATCATGATTGGTCAGCTATTTTAAAAAAGGTAACGCTATGATGACTATATAGTAGATGAAACTAAAATAGATGTGATGTTTTTTACTTGCAAGCATGATTTTCAGAACAAATAAAAACCGGGCATTTGTGAAATGGTCAAAATGCCCGGCTGATAACATTATTTTATATGAGTAATACCTTGTTACGGTTTTAGTCTATTACCCATCATCTTTCAAGTTACTGCTTTATTAGCGGCATCTGCAATCCATTGGGATATCCCCGTACTAACGAGTATCTTTCCCACTGTTATGCACAGCATCATTATCCCAGATACCTTTTTCAACTTGTTGCCGAATTTCTGGGTAAGAGTTGATATTGAATGTGGGTAACTGACCCAATTTTCTCTGCCGGTTATAGTCTTTGGCTAGTTTTATCGCAATACCTGACAATAGCAGTATGGCAATCAAGTTAACAATAGCCATACAAGCCATTGATAAATTTGCCATATTCCAAACCACAGGAACTTCTGCCAATGAACCAAACATCACCATTCCCAATGCAGCCAATCGCAGAATGAATAAACCGGCTGTGTGGTTACGTTCCAGGAATATCATGTTGCTTTCAGCATAAGCGTAATTAGCAATGATCGATGTAAAAGCAAAGAAGAAAATAGCAATAGCAATGAAGGTTGTTCCCCAATGCCCAACCGCTGATGACAATGCTCGCTGAGTCAATTCAATTCCGCTGATAGCGGTGACGTTTTCGTTGAGAATTCCAGAAGAGAGGATGATGACAGCCGTTGCACTACAGATAACGATGGTATCCATAAATACCCCCAACATCTGCACATAACCCTGAGAGGCAGGATGTGGTGGATATGGAGAAGCTGACGCTGCCGCATTTGGCGCAGAACCCATCCCTGCTTCATTCGAAAATAATCCGCGTTGAACACCCTGAATCATTGCCTGAGAGATACCGTAGCCTAATGTTCCGGCTATCGCTTCCTGAAGGCCAAAGGCACTCCTGAAAATTAATGCAAATACATCTGGAATGCGTTCAATATTGTGACCAACAACCCAAAATGCCAGTATTAAATAAGCCCCCGCCATAAATGGTACAACTAATTCCGCTACCCGGGCGATGGAACGCAACCCGCCGAAAATAATTACGCCACTGATGATGACTAATACAATACCGACATAAAGAGGTTTAACATTAAAGGCAAAGGCAGCCGCTTCCGCAATTGAGTTTGCCTGAACGGCATTAAATACAAGACCAAACGCGATAATAAGGAAAAATGAAAATAACACTCCCATCCATCGCTTCTTGAGCCCCTTCTCCATATAGTAGGCAGGGCCGCCTCGATAATTCCCTTGATCGTCTTTCGTCTTGTACAACTGGGCAAGCGTGCTTTCCACAAAGGAAGTTGCCATACCAATGAATGCCACTACCCACATCCAGAAAATAGCCCCTGGTCCACCGGCAGTAATTGCAATAGCAACCCCTGCTAAGTTACCGGTCCCTACACGGGCAGCAAGACTAGTACATAAAGCCTGAAAAGATGAAATGCCAGAATTATCTGATTTATTACTATTCTTAAGAACTGAAAACATGTGGCCAAAATGGCGAAGTTGTATAAAACCAGAACGCAGTGTGAAGTAAAGACCAACCCCAAGCAGCAGGTATATTAGTACATAGTCCCAAAGAATGTTGTTAATGAAGTTAATCGGATCCGTCAAGATATTTTCCCCTTACTAATTAAAACATTAGCTGACCATAATGCAGTATCCGGCGAAATTTTGTTGTGCTTAATTTCCTTTATTAATTAACAAGTAATACAATTCTGTATACAAAAAACACAGAGATACTAGCCAGTAAAACGAAAAGAATGTAACACAAGATCTATTTCAATGGGTAATTTTTAATGAATTTTTTACATTTACTTTAGTATTACTGAACATTTATTTTGGTATTCATAATGCCTCATTCCCCATTTCAAGCCTGTTTGATTCATTTTGCAAACAATAAATACGAAAATTTTCCTTTCCTATATATAAGCAAGGAGCATTAATTGATTAACAATTTAACCCAAAATAAGAAACTATTGAATAACCAAATGGCAATCATAATAAAACAACACCAACACAATAACCATATAAAAAGAAGGTGTTAACCAAAAGTTTTTGATGCCAAGTGACATAAAATGTACCGAACAAATTTAGATGGTCACTCTGGGTGATATCACTCACATAGCAATAATCCAATTCATTAAAAACCACAAAATAATTACAAAATTTAATATTGAAATTTCTAATATTTTCGAAAACATATAGCAATATTTTTCTTCAAATGAGATTATTAAATTTTAATACTGTGATAGTTGGAAAAAGCCACCATCCCATATTAAAATTTTCAATTGTTATTTTTACGGTAGGAAACCACAATAATAAGTTAATAACATGTTAACATTCCACTATCTGGCCATCAGGTAATCTGCAAGTGAGGTTATAATTGATGTTAGAGCGCAAAAGAAAAAACCCCGCGGACAACATACTGCCCAAGCGAGTTTATAGAGGAAAATCAAAGTATGAATATCATCCTGCAACAGGTGGTTCAATCTCTATCTGTTGTTTGAGTTCACCTGTATCCGTTGTTTGGAAAGAGTACAATAAGATTGTCGAAAAAATAGAGAAAAACAGCACGTAGAGCTTAATATATGTTGAAGTTAATGAAGAAACGGGAGTCACCACTCCCGTTGACGCCCATGACTTTATTCCATTTGAATAAAATTCATTGAATACATCAAAAATAACCTATACCACAAAATATTTTTCCATTCCTTATCGTAATGAATGACATTTCTCAAAGCCCTCGGAAAATCAGATATTCTTATGTTTTATTTCCAATAATTAAGCACTATAGCGTTGGTTCCAAATAGATTCCGAATTGCACCTTTTACTAAAAATATGGTCTTTCAAAAATCGTGCTACTCTATAAATCTCATCCTATGAGTATGTCGAACAAGCTAGTAAACAATGGAGTATTTTATGTGTATAAGTAAGAGCCTAAAAACTATTGTTATTTCTTCTCTAACCGCCCTGTTTTTATCAGTACCAGCTATCGCAAAGGATGGAGCGTTGATTAACTTACCTGATAAAAGATTTGCTGTTATATCGGTCGGTGATTTGGAAAGTGAATCAATTGGCAGCTATTCAATCGCTGTTTTCAAAGATAAAGAGCTCTCAGAATTTGAAACTGGAGCCATTTTTTCCCGTGACGGTTCAGTGTTTGATGATAACAATAAACCCAGGATTACATTTGCAGACATCAACAATGATGGCGCCAAAGAATTAATCGTCACCAAGCTTTCGGTAGGATCTGGGAATTATCTGGAAGTTGATGCGCTCAAAATTACTGACAAAAATGTTAACCTTCTTACTCGCATCAATATAAACGGTAAGAATGATCCCGTTAAGACACTCCGTGCGTTATGTAAAAGAGGTCAGTGTGTAGAGCAGAAGCACCAATAAGCACATATTTAACAAGTCCGATTTTCTACCGGGATTCGGCACAAACAATAAATAATGTACTATTGTTAATGTTGTCACCACTATCATGGTATAGTCGATCAAGAGGAAATTATGAAACGTCTTTTACTGCCACTTTTCCTTGCCCCATTCTTCTCTTATGCCGTACAGGCGAATGTAGATAAAACAGTAGAAACCTATTGTGATTTGTTTGGAAAAGTCTCTGTCGAAGCATTTAAAACCAATGACTCACCTGATGCGATAGCCCAAAAAGCTTTTAGTGAATTAAGCAATAAAGGGTTCGATCTCAAAGAAATCCATAGCAACAAGAATGAGTTTATTGCATCTATCAAACAAACCGTCACAGAAGTCAGAAAAAATAAACAGGCATTCCCGAGTCCCCGCCATTTTGATGAGTCATTGGATAAATCAGTCAAAGCCTGCAAAGAGCAGACAAAGCACTCCTTATCTCAGGGGGTTAAATAAACTTCCGATAGAGCGACTGACTCATGTCGTCGCTCTATTTCATTAATATCTATGTCCGTCGTCTTTCAAGTTGTTGCTTTGTTGACTGTGCTACAACTTGAAATCTGTCAGGTAGATATTAACTCTGTGGAATAAATTCCATTCCGATAAAAGTACGCACTGCATTTCCTCTTTCAATCTGATGGTGAAATATCCGTCTTTCTGCCTTGATCTGTGCCTGATGCCTATTTTGATGTTGCTGGAGCCGATGCCCCAACAACATATGAGCAAGCCGACGGTTAGCATGCTGACTGCGCTCGGACTGTACTTTGATACTGATACCACTGGCAATATGCACTGCCCGAACCGCTGATTCTGTTTTATTAACATGCTGACCGCCTGGGCCAGAAGCTTTCAATGTTTCAAACCGAATTTCGCTTTCCTTCATTTCCGGCATCGGTTCAAACTGCCTCACACCAATAAACCAATTTTTGCGGCCAGCTCCTTTTCGCCAAGGACTTTCGCAGATCCATTTAATCGTACCGTTCCAACATTCAAATAGATGTTGTTCATTTTTCCCATGAATAGCCACTAACACCGAACGCAACGTACCGGAACGCAATCCCCTTTCTTCCTCCAGAATATTCGCCCTTACACTCAACTCTTCGGCTTCTTGAATCAATCGCTCCAACGCCTTATTGACCGCTAACATACATTCATCTGGCCCTTGAGCCGAGGAAATCTGCAACAATATCACTCATTGCCTCCCCGTGTTTTATATGTCAGAACAGGTTTCAGCCTCGCTATCAATTGAATTAAACCAGCCTGTAACATAGCTTCCATTACGCCATCAATGGGTTTATAGGCTTCTGGCGCTTCTTGAAAAATCAGCTGCTTATCTAAGCAAATGACTCGGCTACCCAATGCAGTACGAGAAAGTTGCACAGCATTATAACGCCCGCTCAAGCGTTCCTTACATTCACTACGCATCCATTTTCGCCCCGCTCCATGAGCGAGAGAAAACAAGCTCTGTTCACTGGGTAGCGGTTGCACCAAGTAACTGTAATCTCCACGAGATCCTGGAATAATCACCGGGCCTTGATCTGCGGGCGTCGCTCCCTTGCGGTGTAGCCAGCCATCAACGCCACCAATAGTACATGGCGTAAGCAAATTATGTGAGATATCAAGCAGACGCTCTCCGTTGGCCCGCCAGCGTTTCAGCATTCTTTCAGCAATTAATTGGCGGTTAAAACGAGCATAATCCAACGCTTGTTGATGTTGCTGAAGGTAATTCTGAGCCTGTGAGCTTGATGCGACCACCCCATCATGCCCATACTCACGGATATGTTGCTCAAGGATCATTTGCCCCATACCACGTGAACCACTGTGTACCAATAACAGAAGCTGCTGTTTATTTAGTTGCCACGTTTCGAGCAGTTCCGGTTGATAAATTTCATCCAATTGCTGTAACTCAGCAAAATGATTTCCACCACCGATCGTTCCCGGTGAATGGCAAAAATATTCAGGTATATCGTCAGGTAAATTTTCTGCTTCCAAGGGTGCGTCAATGGAACCTAGCCGTTTCTCCAGCTTATCCAATGACCATTTATTCAGTGTCAAATCTGTTCGCCACAATGCCATACCGCAACCAATATCGTTCCCGATAAGTGCCGGATAAAAACGTGACTGTGAAAAAAATGCAGCACCAACGGGATAGCCTCTGCCGGGATGGAGATCTGGCAGACCGATAACGCGAGCCATCTCAGGAAGTTGTGCTGTTGTTTCAAGCTGCTGGATAGCCTTACCTTCCAGCCAAGTGTTTTCTGTTACGATAAGCTGTACGTTTGGTGCAGCCGAATACAAAGTATTGCCCATAGATCAACCTTATGATCAATGAAAAAATAAGGGTGTGGTCAGGCCTTCCTAGCCAAGCAATACTGAAAAAACTAATTTCGTAATTAGCTATGGACTGGCCTGAAAAGAGTCATTGTTATTGTCACCATGATAAATTCCTCCTTTTCAGTTAGTAGTGGGGTTTAATGAATAACTGCATTTTGCAGACGCAGCATCATACTTCAAGTTTTATTGTCATTACCAGTATTTTCTTTGAATTTATTTTTAAATTAAACCAATTGTATGAAGATTTAATAAGTTGGCTTTTAATTTCAATTAGTGATTAGTTAGGATGCAATTTTAGCACCTTACAACTTCATTCATATCCATTATCACAAGACATTTCTAATAAAGGATGTACATCATTTACTGCTTTCCTGATATTCTCCCTGTTATATAAAATCGCCATGACATTGAGAATATTTACCGCCAAAATCCGCACGTTCAGGTTATTATAATTACAGACAAGAATAATCATCAAATTTTAAAGGTAAAGCTATGCCTGTTGTCAAAAACAAAGAAAGAACTAAAAAAATGTTTATTAGCATTGTAAAAGAATATCGAGATGATGATAATTTTCTTTTTTCTAAACCTGATTGTTTTCGATCTAAAAGATACTGATTATCTTCAATTTTAAAAAATATCTCTTTCGCCCGCTCAATATCAAAATGATGGACAAGGAGTTTCACCCCTCCAAATGCCTGAGAGCACATGTAGTTATTCCATACAATATCTTCATCTATCACTACCGCACAAATGCCTTCTGATAACATTCTACCCAGGATAATGTGAGCATCTATTGGTGACAGAAAATTTGCTAATAACCGCATATTTCCTCTCTGAGGATAGCTATTCCACATAAGCACACCATAGTGAGATAAGTTATCAATAAGTATAAGCCATTACTGGATATCCACTCCAAGAAATTGTATGAAACTAAAAACAAAATGCAGTACCGCCCAGACTGATACCCGCATCCATTGCGGCGCTAGGAACTTTCTTCCAATTGGGTATATTTGGCATTAAAAACATATATCATCTGTTTTTAATGTCTAGTCCTGATATACGTTGACACTATTTTACTCATCTCCTGCATATAGCGAGAATTCAATTAAATCAAGGAATTAAAGGAGGAGGATTGTCATCTTTACGTAACCTGTTAATTTTACCTTGTTATGCTACATTTTATTACCAATGGGAATAGATTTTATTAATGTCCTATCAGTCACTCCGTGCCATCCTAATCCAAGAAATTCTCTCCATTATTAATGAACCCATTTATTGATGTTCACTGATGGGGAAGCATCCTACCACCTTCATAGACTGATACAGTCGCTTTCAAAACATAATGATTGGAGGTAATACTATGTATGATTGGTCTGGAACTGTTCCCGGCAAACTAGCGCAAGGTCAACCGACAGGGCTTGTACTCCAAAAAGGAGATGTAATATCCATCATTGCGACAGGGTGGGTGAAATTTGTCAATGACAACCGTCCGAATCCGTGGTCTGCACCTCAAGGGGTTCCTCCTAATCCTCCAAGTGGGGGTTTAGTTGCAAAAATTGGCGATAAGACTTATGAAATTGGCAATGGAGTACTCCATAAGACAGTGCCCACAGATGGCGAATTAACTCTTTTATTTTTAGATAGTAATTATAAAGATAATTCCGGTGACTTTTATGTCAACGTTAAAATAGAATCACGTTATTTTCCTCTCCAAGAAATACAATAAATAATCTCGATATCTAACCCGCAATTTTCTGCGGGTTAAATGTCAAACAACCACAATAGCCCACTGTTTTTTGAGTTACGTTTATCAGAGAGGTTTGCTTATACTAAAGCGGATAGGTGAATAACCTATATGATATAGTAATTATCATTTCAGTGCTCCATTTACGGTGAAGTAATAAGAACCTTTACTTGAGTGATTTCATCAAAAATAGGGGGCTATATGAAAGTTTTATTTGGTACCGTTTTGATGGTCTTATCTTTAATCATACAGCCAGCTTTGGCTTGGCAGGATTATAAGATAAAGTTTGTGAACCATGATTTATCTAAAAGTCTTAATGTACCTGTTAAGCCAAATTCTGGTAACGTTTATCATTTGTCTAGAATAAATGACTCGTGTATAGCTATTCCTGGTCCATTAAATTTCAAGCTTGACCGATCCTCAGAATACAACTTAGCTGTTCAGGATATTAACTCTAGTACGACATGTGCAGGGAGGCAAAAAAAGATAATTTGGGCGGTGAGTACGAAAACTGATCCTGCCAGTCTGGACCCTAACGCTTGTTTATTGCAATGGAGTGTTACTCTCTATTGGACGATACCTATTGTTCCTCGATGGTATACGGCAGTTACGAGCACCTGCAACAACTTTATTATAAAGGCAACGTGTTCAGGTCAGGATTGTTACAATTATTGCCCAGATTTGAATAATTGCTACATGGAACATACACAACGTGTCGGCGGCTCTGAACCCGATAAGATAGATATAGTTTTTGAAGAGAAAAAAAAGTACTGAACTTTGAATGTGATTATCTGTTTCTTTAGAGGAATTAAAGCTATATAAAGGGGACAATCCTCCCCTTTTAACTCCTTGATTTAATTGAATTCCCACTCTATGCCGGAAATGAGTAAAATCAACAGATTAGCTAAAGGTGGGATTTTCCACCTTTAAATTAGTGATTCGCCAACCATCACATATTAGACCATTGACCACTGGCTTTAAACAGCATACCCATATCGCGATGACCTGTTCATCATACTGTCGCTTTAACCTATAGCAGAATCATACTAATATGTCATAATATCCAACTCCAAAATGATAAGGCATAAAGTGAAATGGGTTACAGTTTAGATTTTCGAAAAAGAGTCCTGGCATACAAAGATAAGCATTCGTTGACTT